>CAYUOD010000392.1:0-3198 GCA_964446225.1 uncultured Acidimicrobiales bacterium
ATCATAAATCATGCACCTGTGCGAAACATTGCCTCTCTCCATACAAATACAGAGCAGACAGGATTGTCAGTGATACAAAATCACCGGGTCCCGAAACAAACAAACGCCAGACCTGCTGAAACGGCACGCAGATCGTCGTCGTTTGCGACCTCGCCCGCCACCTCATCGAGCGCAGTGCTCGGACTTGATCCCGCGGCCAACTTGTGGTGCAGCGCTGCCATGCAAGCCCTGGTTGCCTCATCCGGGACCTCAATGACGGGCGCTATAAGCGCCTCCACGCCAAGCGACAGCAAAGCTCCAGTCGTTCCAAGTAGCTCATCGCCAAAATGAGTGCGCGATCTACCCGCACTGCACGCTGGAAGCACGACGACACGCGGTGCCGTAACCAGAGTCTCAAGATCATGCACGGTGAGACTCGCCCCGAAGAGGTGAATGGTGCTGAATAGCGGACTCTCCTCACGGAACGTTCCATGTGCCGCAAGATGGGCCAAATCGACGCGCTCCATGAACTCCAGAGCGGTCGCGGGAGTTGCATCGGGCCCAGTGCGGGCAAAGACCACCGGAGGCTTCTGCGACGCTGCGTAAATCGCTGCCACCTCCGCGACCTCAGCCTCGGCCGCGTTGAGTCCTGGCCCCGCCATAAGCAGCACGTCGCGAGCGGACTGCTCGCCGTCACGAGGAGCTCGGCACCACAGACGCAGACTGGGTGACACCACCGCAGCCCTGCCGCGCAACGTCGGGAGTGCATTCCACGGCAGCTCGTGAAGTCTGCCCGTGGGGATAATGACGATCGGGCTGTGGGTGTCTACGTCCACAGTCGCCAGGAGTACCTCATCCAGAGCTGCGACAGATCGCTCGAGAGAACTGCGTATCGCGTCAGCGGAAGCCTGAGACGTCGGACCTCGTGCGGCCCGGCGTAGAGCGAACAGGAGATTGTCGAGCTCGACGTCTACGAGATCAACATCACCCAGGCAGCGCACGTGCGGCTCATTGTCCCTCACGGTCACTGACCAGAGCTGGCCCGCAGAAACGAGAAACTCAACGACTACGTTGTCACGGGCCAAATCGAGCAGGTCAGAGAGGTTCTGCGAACTGAGAATCTTCCCCGAGGAGTCCTCACCACTGACACGACGCAATATCTGAGACACCGCCTGTTCACTCTCTCGCACTCGGTCCCGCAGGCTGTCATCCACCGTGCCGGACGCAGTCTCTTCCCTCAGTTGGGCCTCAAGGTTTCGCACGTCGGCCAGCGCCAGGGTCAGCGCATCGTCGGCTGGCGGCCGCACCGGCGCCAGGTCAAGAGCACCCGCCTTCAGACGTTCGGCCCAAAGCAACACAGAGAAAGCATCCTCAGTCTCGAGTGCGAGCTGCAGACCCAGCTCGGCCAGCGCCATACCCTGAGCGCTGGCCAGAGCACGAAGCTCTGTCGAACCGAAGCTCTCTCGATGCTCTCGCACGACCTCCAGGCCAGCCTCCACGGCAGCAAGCGCCTCAGCTGAGCCCGAGCGGACCGCTCCTTCAAGAGCCCGTGCGTGCCAGGCAAGAATGCGCAGCTCAGGAGGAGTTGCATCGCGCAGATCGGCCGCGTCCCTGAGCGAGGCGAGCACCAGATCACGGCGGCCAAGGTCATAGGCCAATCTCGCCGTGTCCACTCGAAGTCGCGCGGCCTGCCGATACCAGTCCTGATCGGCGAGCACCCCGGCAACCGCCATCGAGCGGTCCCACCAGTGCTTGAACGCCTCCAGGTCCTGCTTCCAGACAGCAATGTCCAGCATGGCCATGAGTTCAACGGACTCGGCCAGCGCAGCCCAGGCAGTCCGCCCATCCGCCTCGAACGAGACGCGGGCCAGATGCGACTCTTCAAGCGCCCTGGCGCGATCGCCTACAGCCAACAGAGCCTCAGCCAGTCGCAGTCGGGCTTCGGCCTCCGCCGCCGTGTTACCGGCCTCAACGCAATGAGCCACCGTCTCGCCGGCTACAACCGCTGCCTCGGCCGACAGGCCAGCGGCATGCAACACCTCGACGATGTCGGCGTCTAGGGCAGCAATGACCCGCGCTGGGCTACCGGCCCCCGCGTAAGCCTCGCGAGCCAGTTCGAAGCCATCAAGCGAACTCGGTATGTCACCCAAACGACCGTGGAGGAACGCGAGGTTGTGAACAGCAACGGCCTCGATGACCCGTTGATCCAAAGCGCGAGCAAGCAACGTAAGGCGCTGCAGGTCCGACTCAGCTTCTCGCCAGTTTCCAAGGTATGAATGCAAAGCGCTGCGGTTGGCGAGAAGTCGGGCTTCACCTACGCGGTCGTCGCCCAGAACAAGCAGCGGTGATGACTCATTGAACAGTACGAGCGCAGAGCGATGGTGTCCCTGTCTGTGCTCGAGCAACGCCCGCTGCATGATCGCTCGCCCGAGGAGATGGCCCGTGAGCTCCGCTTCAGCCTGGTCCAGCTCCGCGAACGCCCGCTCAGAATGCCCTTGAGAGAAGTAACAGACCGAGGCACTCACGCGAATGTTCGCGAGCATAGTTTCGTCGCCAAACGCTTCGGCCAGCACTATGGCCTCATCGAGGGCGGCGGCCGCCTGGTTGACATCATCCAGCTCTAACAGCGCCCTGGCGAGGGCCCACAACGCAACAACGCGGACCTCGTCACCCGCCTCTGGCTCTTCGAGCAGCATCTCTGCTTCGCGTTGCGTCCTGAGAGGTTCATCCTGCACTTCTTCGAGTGCACGATGCGCTCGCTCGATAAGAGTGATAGGAGACATACAACAGTATGTATCAGGCAGCGGTCTACCTCCTCTATAAGAGATAGGTCAGTAGTCGAGGAAGAGGCACCCACATGAGCAACAACAATCCTTCGAAGGGCTCCAAGCCGCCTAACCCAGACATCAAGTTCGGGCGAGATCGAAGTAACCAACCGTTCCTCTACCAACGCGCAGAGGTAATCCTTGACCTTGGGCAATGGAACTCGCTCAGCACCAAGAGCAAGCAACTGCTCGAGGAGATACTGCGTGGGCTGGAAATGGACGAAAACAGACAAGGAACTCGCGCAGTCCTGCATTTGAGTGATGAAGTAAATCCGGTTGACGTAGCCAAGCGTCTGCGAGCCCTCGGCGTGAGAGCACAGGTAAACCACCTGTTCTTTCCCAACCCCGGCTACCTCGCCAACCCCGGCTACCTCGCCAACCCCGGCTACCTCGC
>CAYUOD010000393.1:0-3196 GCA_964446225.1 uncultured Acidimicrobiales bacterium
CTTGGCACGATCTTTCCGAGGAGGGCCGCCAGCTTTCGATGGCGCAGGTTCGGGCCGCGATTGTTGGCCGAAGTCCCGGTTCGACAACGACCGGTGCGCCTTCTCAGCCACTGAACAGCGCCGTAATGGCTCCTCTGTTTGAGTCGAATGGCGACCTGCAGGTGCTGTTGACTCGCCGTGCGTGGACGTTGCGTTCTCATGCCGGTGAGGTGAGTTTCCCTGGCGGCCGCCAAGAGCCGGGCGAATCGCTCTGGGACACAGCGACTCGGGAAGCCCACGAAGAGATCGCCCTACCCGTAGGCGCGTCTGAGCAACTGGGTGAACTCGACCGCCTCTACACAGTTTCCAGTGGCAGCGCGATCTACGCGTACGTCGCCTACGTTGCAGAGCTGCCGGATCTGCTGGCTAATGAAGATGAGGTCGACGCAATACTGCGAGTGTCCTTCGCTGAACTCACCTCGCCCGGAGTCTTTCGTGAGGAGCTCTGGCCCCTGTGGAGCGACGAGCTACGACCGATCACCTTCTTCGAAGTAGAGGGCGACACCATCTGGGGGGCGACCGCGACGATGCTGCGTCAGTTGATTTGTCTGGGCCTCGGGCTAGCTTGAGGAACCATGAGTGACGAAGGATTCCATCTCCCCTCTGGCGACTTCCGCAGTCAGGGCCATGAGCTCATTGACTGGATTGCCGATTACCTGGAGGGCGCTGGCGAGTATCCCGTGTTGTCCCAGGTTGCTCCGGGCAGCATTCGAAGTCAGTTACCCAAGAGTGCGCCGCTTAAAGGTGAGTCGTTCGACGAGGTGATGAGCGATGTCAACGACATCGTCATGCCCGGTATCACTCACTGGCAGTCCCCGGACTTCTATGCGTATTTCCCAGCGAACACCTCGGGGCCGTCGATTCTGGGGGAGTTGCTCGCCTCTGGGCTTGGTGTGCAGGGGATGATTTGGGCCACGAGTCCGGCGTGTACGGAGCTGGAGACCCAAGTGGTGGACTGGATGCGCCAGGCCATTGGCCTTGCGGAGCGATTCAGCCCTGATGGCAAAGGCGGCGGTGTCATCCAGGACAGTGCCAGCGGTGCAGCGTTGGTTGCATTGCTGGCGGCGCGCGATCGCAAGGCCACTGGCAATGAGGTCGTGTACATCAGCGATCAGACGCACAGTTCAATCGAGAAGGGCGTGCGCATTGCGCGTATCCCACATCTGCGCAAGATCGAGACAGACGCTGCCTTTGCGATGAGGCCCGAGAAATTGGCCGAGGCAATTGCTACCGACGTAGCAGCCGGGCTTACGCCTGCGTTTGTTTGCGCCACGCTCGGCACTACCTCGTCGCTGGCGATGGATCCGGTCCGGGCGATCGCCGAGGTGGCCACAGCCGCGGGATGTTGGCTCCACGTTGACGCGGCGATGGCTGGATCGGCGCATATCTGTCCGGAGTTCCGCAACGACGCCGACGGTATTGATCTGGCCGACTCGGTGTGCGTCAACGCGCACAAGTGGCTCTTTACGAACTTTGATTGTTCGCTCATGTTCCTGGCTGATCGTGAGCCGGTGTTGGCGTCGCTCTCAATCTTGCCGGAGTACCTGCGGAACGAAGCGAGTGAGTCAGGCGCTGTCATTGACTATCGCGATTGGCAGGTTCCGCTGGGGCGCCGTTTCCGGGCGTTGAAACTCTGGATGGTCGTGCGTCACTACGGCATCGAGGGATTGCAGCATCATGTCCGCGAGCATGTGCGTCTGGCGGAGAGTCTCGCCGGACGTATTGAGCAGGACGATCGGTTTCTGCTGCTTCAGCCGCAGCATCTCAACCTGGTGTTGTTCCGGCTGACTGCAGGCGAAGAACTCACAAGGCAGCTCATGGAGTCGGTCAACGCGAGCGGCGATGCCTTCCTTACGCACACGATCCTGGATGGTGAGTACTGGGTGCGCGTTGCCGTTGGTGCGACGAATACGACTGCGGCCCATGTCGATGCATTGTGGCGTCTCCTCGATCGTCTCACCGGCGAGTGATGCGTAACTGGACTGCGCTCAGAGCGCTGACGGCGCCTCTCCGGGGATTGGGTTTGGCAGCTTCGGCGAGCCCGTCTGCCTGATCGAAAAAGCGACCGGGTGTGGTTCCTAGCACGGACACGAAACTCTCAATGAATGCGCTTGTGCTGCGGTACCCGCATGCATGTGCCGTGGTCGTGACGTTGGAGCCTTGCGCGAGCAGTATGAGGGCGTGCTGGAGCCTCAACTGCGTCCGCCAGCGTCCGAATGTCGTGCCGATCTCTGAGGCGAATAGCCGACTCAGCGTCCGTTCGCTTGCGCCGCACAGCTGACCCCATTCGCGCAGTGTTCGTCGATCGTCCGGCTGTTTCTCAAGCGCGTCCTGGATGACCGCGAGCCTCGGATCGCGCAGCGTTGGAAGTTGCAGTGGCCGACTCGCGAGGCGTTCAAGTTGCAACAGCAGCAATGCCTCGATGTGGTGGCGTTCAGTCTCGCTGCGCTCTGCTGCGCGGTTGAAGCCTGATATGAGTGCCTTCAGAAGTGGGTTCACGCCGACCACGGCCACTCTGCTGAGAGACTGGGCAGTGAAGTCAGGGTCTACGAACACCAACTGGGTGTTGGTGGATCCATGGACGCGGATTCTGTGTTCGACACCGGCTCTGATCCAGACGGCGCGCAGCGGTGGCACGACCCAGCGAGCGCTTGCGATTACGACCGTGAGCGCCCCGCTTGCTGCGTAGGTGAGCTGGTGTCGGTCGTGGTGATGAATGCTCGTCTGATCGCCGTCTAACTGTTGGTGTTGCCTCACCTCGATCTGATGGCGGTCTACCGGCATAGATTGACAATCTATCGGTAGTTCGCCACATCCGGACCTGACATGATCGCACCTATGCAGTCGAGTGGCCCGCCCAGGAGAATTCTCGTCGCCCTCGTTGGAGCGCATGTCACGAACGACTTCTACGTGACGGTATTGCCTGTGTTCCTGCCCGCGGTTGCCCTTGAGTTCGATCTTGACTACACCGAGCTTGGTGTTCTCTCCTTCGCGTTCATGGTGCTCGCCGGACTGCTACCGGCCATCCTGGGCAACTACTCAGATCGTTCGGGTCACCGCCGGGGAATGCTCGTCTTCGGGTTCTCTGTTGGGGCGTTGGGGTTTCTCGCGATGTCCGCAGCGCCGTCATTCTGGTTCATTGTCGCGGTAAGTTCGC
>CAYUOD010000394.1:0-3187 GCA_964446225.1 uncultured Acidimicrobiales bacterium
TACGGCCTGGAGCGCCTGTTTCGCCCGCTCGTCCGGGGACGTGCCAAGCCAGGGTATCCAACCCAGCGCAGCGCCTACGACTGAGATAGCACTGCGGAGTTGGGACAGCAGCGGCACCGAGTCGTCAGCCCTGAGCAACGGCAACACGCTTTCAACTGCCTCGGGCAAGACGCGCAGACTGGCTGTTTGATCACGAAATCCCGCGAGCTGCGCTGCGCTCGGAAGCTGACCATTGTGCAGCAGATACCAGACCTGTTCGTAGGTCAGTTCGGCCGCCAATTCCACGGCGTTGTAGCCCCGGTAGTGGTAGAAACCCTTTGCCCCGTTGACGTCGCCGATGCTGGTAGCTGCGACGACGACTCCTTCGAGCCCGGCTGGCGCGTCATGGACTATTTGTGTGTTGCCGCTCATTGCAGCCTCCTCGGTCTGGGATTGATGCTGAATCCCCTCCTGTCATGATGGACGGATAATCGACATTGATCAATCTTGATTTGTGATCAATACTGAGAGAGTGAATGCAGCAGACAGACATCTCCTCAGCACCGCCGACGTGGCCGAGCGACTCGGTGTGAAAGCGGCCACCGTGTACTCCTATGTGAGTCGCGGTCTCCTCACTGTCGTGTCGACAGACGACGCCCGGCACAGCCGCTTTGATCCATCAGAGGTGGACGGCCTCGCCCACAGGGCCCGCCAGGGCGCCCCAACACAACCTGTTGCGGTGATCGAAACTGCTATCACCGCCATGACCGACACGATGTATTTCTACAGAGGTCTCCCCGCAGTCGAACTCGTCGACACTCCCTTCGAGGAAGTCGCCGAATTCCTTTGGACAGGCACGTTGCCGAGTACGACACCCCGCTGGCAGGCGCCAGCCGAGTCGCTCCACCGAGCGGCAGCGATGGTCACCCAGCTCGGATCGGGCGCCATCGTCATCGATCAGCTGCGTCTTATCGCCGCGGTCGCCGCCGTGGGTGATCCGTTCCGCTTGGACTTGCGCCCCGAGGCCGTGAAGAAAGAAGCGGGCGATCTCATTGCACTACTTGTAGCGGCGTTGCCGAACCGCTCTGCCGCGGGTGATTCAAGTATCGCGGCCGCTCTCTGGAGCAAACTCAGCGACCGTTCCCCCACGCCCGGCGAACTGCAGGCCATCAACGGAGCACTCGTACTGCTGGCCGACCATGAACTCGCGGCCTCCACATTCGCGGGACGCATCGCGGCGTCGTTTCGCGCTGACCCCGCCGCCGTACTCGGTGCCGCTCTCGGACCGCTCTCGGGAGCACTGCATGGGGCAGTGTCACTAGACGTCACCGCCATGCTTCGAGCGGCCACCAACGACGGCATCGGCCCGGAGATCGCTAGTCGCCTGAGGCAACAGGGCACAATCCCGGGGTTCGGACACCCGCTGTACCCCGATGGTGATCCCCGCACCCCTGCGCTGCTCAGACTCGTCGAACCCGCGGCCTCCCGTCCCGAAGTCCTCGCGGTTGCGCAGAACCTTGCGACCCAGCTCGCAGCTCGGGGCCTACCGCCAGCCAACGTCGATTTCGGCCTCGCCGCTCTGACGCTCAGCCTCGGACTCAGGGACGATGCCGGCGAGGCGATCTTCGCGATCGCCCGCAGCGCAGGATGGCTGGCCCACGCCCTAGAGGAGTACGCCTCGCGGTCCGACCTCCGCCCCCGGGCCCGCTACGTCGGCCCACCAATCCAGCCGTAGATGCGTAGGTTTCGGGGGCCATAGCCGATCCAGTTACGCATCTATGAGAAGGGGACTAGAAGAACGGCGTCTCTACGTACCGACCGAGCACAGTGGCCATCGTGTTCGAGATCTCACCGAGCGTTGCGTACGTCTTCACGGCCGTAATGAGGTGCGGCACGAGGTTCTGAGTGGGATCGGCCGCTGCCACCTTGAGTGATGCCAGGGCCTGCGCAACCGCCTCATCGTCACGGTCGGCCTTGACGGCCTGAAGACGTTTGATCTGCCGCTGCTCATCCTCGGGCGTGATCTTGAGCAGGTCAATCTCACTCTCGTCGTTGCCTTCTTTGAACGCGTTTTTGCCCACAACGATGCGCTTGCCATCGCTCACCCGACGCTCAAAGTCATAGGCCGCGTCAGCGATGTGGCGCTGGTACCAGCCACTCTCGATGAACCGGAACGCACCCTCTTGCATGGATCCGTCACCGGCCTCGTCGATCTGCGCGAACAGCGCCTCTGCCTGTCGTTCCATCTCGTCAGTGAGCTCCTCAACAAAGTATGAGCCAGCAAGAGGATCAGCCACCGATGTCACACCGGTCTCATGAGCGATGATCTGCTGGGTCCTCAACGCGATGCGAGCGGCCCTCTCGGTGGGCAGCGCCAGCGCCTCATCCATCGAGTTCGTGTGCAGTGACTGGGTGCCACCCAACACACCGGCGAGGGCCTCGATGGCAGTACGGGCGATGTTGATCTCGGGCTGCTGAGCGGTGAGTGAAACGCCTGCGGTCTGGGTGTGGAAGCGCAGCATCATGGCCCGCTCGGTGGTAGCTCCGTAGCGCTCCTTCATCCAACGGGCCCAGATACGCCGTGCAGCACGGTACTTGGCGATCTCCTCGAAAAAATCGCTGTGTGCGTTGAAGAAGAAACTCAGCCGTGGCGCGAAGTCATCGGTCGACAGGCCCCGCTCGTGGGCGGCCTCGACATAGGCGAATCCGTTTGCCAAGGTGAAGGCCAGTTCCTGGGCGGCCGTCGAACCTGCTTCACGGATGTGGTAGCCAGAGATCGAGATTGGATGCCAGCGCGGCATCTCATTCGCCGCGAACTCGATCGTGTCAGCGACGAGGCGCATGGATTCACGCGGGCCGAACACCCATTCCTTCTGCGCCTGATACTCCTTGAGGATGTCGTTCTGCAGCGTGCCGCCAAGCGCGGCCCGGGGCGTTCCCTTGGCCTCCGCGTTGGCAACGAACATGGCGTAGAGAATCGCGGCAGGTGCGTTAATCGTCATCGAGGTCGTGATGCCGGACAGATCGATGCCGTCGAAGAGATCCTCGAAATCGGCAAGTGTGTCTATCGCAACACCGCAGCGGCCCACCTCGCCCAGTGACATGACGTCGTCCGAGTCGATGGCCATGAGCGTCGGCATATCGAAGGCCACCGAGAGACCGTCGCCACCAGCTTCCAGAATGTCCTTGAAGCGCCGATTCGTGTCCT
>CAYUOD010000395.1:0-3182 GCA_964446225.1 uncultured Acidimicrobiales bacterium
CACTTCGCGTTGGCCCGACGCGGCTGGTTGCTTATTCAGACCGGCGAGGAGTCCTTCCTGGGTCGGGCCGAGGTGCTGCTCATGTCGGCGATCGAGGTCGAACCGGACTTCGCCGAGAGCTATCTCTACCTTGGTTTCCTGTACCGCCAGCAAGGCGACGACGGCGAGGCTCTTGTGGCCTACCGCCGCTTCCTTGATATCGGCGGAGAAAGCCTGCCCCAGCAGATGCGAGAGGGCATTGAGGGCATCATCGAGGAACTCGAGGCCTAGACCTCTTCACCCCTCGTAGATGCGTAACTGGATCGGCTATGGCCGCCCAGACTTACGCACCTATGCGAGGAGGGATGGGATTTCGGCGTCCTAGCGGGGTGGGGCCGTGTACTCGGCGGTGCCGGCGGCGAGGTCGATCGTCCAGATGGATGCCTTCGCGCAGCGGTGGCGGACGCCCGGGAACGTCACGCCGCGTAGTTCCAGCAGACGCAGGGATTCGGGGATGCCGTCGCCGTGAGCGCAGATCACGAGACCGGGCTGCACCTGGGACTCCAAGAGGGCCATTATTCGCTGTGGTCCCATACCTTCCCCAAGCGCTGTATCAATCACGACAGTAAGGCCACAGGCATCCGCTGTGTCCTGGACGGTGGTGTGACAGCGCAACGCCGGGGATGAGTGGATCTGGGCGACGTCGGTGTTGTCGAACCACTCGCTGATTTGTGCTGATTGTCGCTGCCCTTTGGGTGACAGCGGACGCCCGAAGTCCGGCTCTTGCCAGCGAGCGCGGTCGCCTGCATCGGCATGTCGTACGAGGTAGGCCTTCATCGGCGTGCCAGTTCTCTCAGGCGGTCGAGGCTGAGTGCGATCTGTTGGATTGCCTGCTCCACATCCTCAGACCTGCTCTCCCAGCCAACGCTCAACCGGAGCGAGTGGTGGGCATCTTGGCCCATCGCGGCCAGCACGGGGCTGGGCTCAAGGTCTTCCGAGGCGCAGGCTGCGCCGGAGTGTGCTGCCAGGCCCGCCCGGTCCAGATCCATGAGCACGGCCTGAGGCTCAACGTCTGCAATACCCACGCAAAGGATATGGGGCAGCGCTCCGCGCTCGGGCGTGAATACTGTGACTCCGGGGATTTGCGTCAAGCCTGATCTGAGTCGGTCGGTCAGAGCTCTTTGTGCTCGGGCTTCGGCGTTGAGATCGATGGCTGAGCAGGCCGCCGCGAATCCTGCGGCCGCTGGCAGATTCTCGAAGCCGGCTCTGCGTGCCCGTTCCTGGAAACCACCGAGAATGAGCGCGGGAATTCGTATCCCACGCCGAATGAGCAGGCACCCAACGCCAGGTGGTCCGCCGAGTTTGTGCGCGCTGAGGCTCAGAAAGTCGATCCCAAGGTGGTCAAACTCGATGGGCACATGGCCCGCAGCCTGAGCTGCATCCACGTGCAAGCGCACACCCCGAGCTCGACACATCTCGGCGATCTCGGCGATGGGCTGCACAACACCGGTCTCCTGGTTTCCCAGCTGCACATGGGCGACGACGGCGTCCTCTTGCAGCAGCGCATCCAGCTCGTCCAGTTGCACCACGCCATTGTGATCGACCCCGACGACGCCGCATGGGCCGGCTGCCTCGACAGACTTCAGGACCGAGGGGTGCTCGACCGCGGTCACGATCTGCGTGTGCCCGCTGAAGGCCCGCGCAACCATGGCAACAGATTCGGAGGTACCCGACGTGAGCACAACCTCGCGATTGCGCGCGCCCAAGAAGTCGGCGATTTCGTCTCGGGCGTGTTCGAGGCGCTGGCGGCTGTGTAGTCCCTCGGTGTGCAGGCGGGCCGGATCCGCGGCCGTGAGTCTTAGTGCCTCTTGCATCGCTGCGAGGGCTTGTGGCCTCAGCGGCGCAGTCGAGGCGTAGTCGAGGTAGGCGCGTTGGCTCACAGGTTGGTGATGCAGCGCGTAGCGCCGCTCACCCGCGTTTCGCTGAGATCGGTGTCATGTTCGCCGTGAAGACCGGCCAGCATGCCTTTGACGAGTCCGCGGTCTATTGCACAGATGAATGGGTGATCGAGTGCAGCGTCGCCGAATGGACAATGCTCCGAGACGATTCTGAGACCATCGGCTGTGGATTCTGTGTGCGCCGCGAAGCCATGGGACGTGAGCGCCGTGGCTACTGCGGTGGCCGCCGAATCAATACTGCGACTGGCGTCGACCGGCTCCATTGAGTGGGCCAGTGCAGCGCCATACTCGCGGCCGACTTCCTCAGCGAGCGCCTCAGCGGTCTCGGGCGGCAGCAGCTCAAGTGCCCTGCCCAACAAGGTGCCGATCAGGTCGTCGCGTCGTACCGGAAAACGCAGATCCATTTCTTGGGTGCGCACCTCGTAGAGCTTGGATGGTCGGCCCGCGCCCGATTTTGCCCGCTGCAGGGCCACCGAGAGGTAACCGCCCGCGGCGAGCTTTTCGAGATGATGTCTGGCGACGTTCGCATGCAGATTGAACTGCTCTGCAACATCGACCGCAGTGACACCCGGACCGGTGTCGCGTGCGTAAAGATAGATCTCACGCCGTGTCTCGTCACCAAATGCCGAGGTTATGGCTGTCACAGCCGCTGAGAACTCGTCTGGTGTAAGGGTCTGGCTCTCCACGGCACTATTCTACCTACGCCGATAGGAGAATTTGGAGAGCGTATGTCGCCCACGAACGAAGAACTGCTTGAAGTGCTGAATGCGGTGCTCGATCCTGAGCTCGATCGACCCGTGACAGAGCTCGGGATGATCAAGGGATTGGCCCTTCACGGCGAGTCTGTGCAGGTCGCTATTGCTTTGCCAGCTGACAGCTATCCGTCGGTGGATATTCTCACCCGTCGGGTTGGGGACGCGCTCGGATTTCTCGAGGGTGTCGAGTCGGTGGACGTCGAGTTGGCGCTCATGTCAGAACAGGAGCAGGCCGACCTGGCCACCCAGTTGCTGGGCGATCTGGGTGAACCTGACGGTGAACATGCCGGTCACGGTCATGCCGAGGGCCGTCCTGTGATGTTTGCGCAGCCTGGTAACCGCACCAGGGTTCTGCTTATTGCCTCAGGCAAGGGCGGGGTCGGAAAATCGACGGTCACGACCAATCTGGCCATCTCGCTGGCGCAGAGGGGCCGTAGCGTCGGGCTTGTCGATGCTGACGTCTGGGGCTTCTCAATCCCACGCATGTTGG
>CAYUOD010000396.1:0-3180 GCA_964446225.1 uncultured Acidimicrobiales bacterium
GCGGATCAAAGACCGGCCCAGCTCCTGTGTGCTCGGTGGTCACGCCCGTGTCGACATTGTGTGCGAACAGCCTGCCGGCCAGAGCAAAGGTGACCAGAGATCCAGCCTCATCACACGCGTAGGTGACGATGCCCTCGCCCGACTCTCTTGCACGTTCTCGTCGCGCTTTCTCGGCCGGGGGAATACCCGCTGAATCATCAAGCAGGTCGGCAGGGTCGACAAGAATTCTCTCGCCGCTCCGCGCCCAGACCCAAAGGGCATTCGACGGGTCAACGCCAGAGGCGCTGCGGAGAAAAAACGCGCGCTGCCCGTCGCTGGTGACCGAGAACGTGCGTGGCTCGCCCAGCGTGAACCGACGTGTCCGTGCATACTGGCGTGGGAATGATTCGCTCACTTGGATGACGCTAGCCAATTGGGGCTACCTTGCGGTGATGCTGTCACCTCAAAACCCGCGTACGGCGCCCAACGCCGACCGCTTTGCACCCCTGGATCCCCCGAACGGCAACTGGGGGAAGTTCCCGCACTTCGCCGGTAGGACCTATCTCGCGAATCATCTGAACATCGAACTTGAGGAAGTACGCACCGACTATGCACGGATGACCATGCCCTTCCATGAGGAAGTCTCTCAGCCAGCGGGAGTGATGCACGGCGGTGCGATCACCTCGCTCATCGACACCACTGCGGTGCCCGCACTCGGCAGCGCCCTCGAGCGTCGACCAATGATGTTCACCATCGATCTTGGGGTGCAGTTTCTGGCCCCGGCCGCCGAGGCTGTCGTGTGCGAAGTCTGGATTCGCCAGCGCGGAAGGTCCATCTGCTTTTGCCAGTCCGAAGTCCATACGGTGTCAGGCACGCTGGTCGCCACGGCCAACCTCACCTACAAGCTCAGCAGCCGCGACCTCAAGCGCCCAACCTCACCTGAGGCGTAACCTGATCGCTCTCAGCGCCATCAGGTGACGCCTCACCGGGAAATACCCGACCCCGACCGACGAGCATGTGTCAGGCTCGTAATCATGGAGGCCTCAACGCCAGCGCCCGAACATGCCCGCGTACAGCTGCGCCACGCGGAACCCAGCGACGCCGAGGCCATAGCAAGAAACCACCTCAACGCCTGGGTGCACGGATACGCAGGTCTGCTGCCCGACGACGGACTTGCCGCTCTCGACGTGGACGAGTGGACGCGCAACTGGACCAACAGGCTGACAAGCGCGAGCCAACGCATGTTGCGCGGCCGCAGCGTGGTCGTGGCCGAGGATGCTGGGAGTGTGGTCGCTCACATGGCCCTGAAGGAATCCGAGCTCTGGCTACTTTACGTAGGGCCGGATTGCTGGCGACGCGGCATAGGTCGAGAGCTCCTCGTCGTAGCAGAACGCATCATCGCTCAGAACGGCCACGACCTCGCTGAACTCTACGTACTTGATGGCAACCAAAGGGCAATCGCCTTTTACGAGGCCTCTGGTTGGGACCTGGACGGCACGACGAAAAGGGACACGCTCTGGGGCATGGAGATGACCTGGCTACGGATGACCAAGGCCCTGTCCAAGCCGGGTCACGTGGCCGCCAACCGCGCTCTCTGGAACGAAAAATCGGTTGAGTACGCGAAGTCTGCCAGACGTCTCTGGGCGAGCCCAGAACCCGTTTGGGGTGAACTCTCAATCCCCGACTCCTGCGCCAGCGTCATGCCCGATGTCGCGGGCAAGGCTGTCATCGAACTCGGCTGTGGGACCGGTTACATCTCGGCCTGGTGCCACAGGGCAGGAGCGCGGTCCGTGGTGGGACTCGACAACTCACCGCCCCAGCTCCAGACGGCACGCACGATGCAGCGCGAATTCAACGAACATTTCCCGCTCATTCTGGCCGACGCAGAACAGGCTCCACTGCGCTCAAATCAGTTCGACGTTGCCATAAGCGAATACGGTGCCGCGATCTGGTGCGACCCCAACCGCTGGATACCCGAAGCCGCCCGCATGCTCAGACCCGGCGGAACTCTCGTGTTCTTGGGTAACTCCGTTGTACTGATGCTGTCAGTGAACGACTTCTTAGACGTCCCCGCAACAGCCACGATGCAGCGATCACAAAGGGACATGCACCGCATGGCCTGGCCCGACGACGACGGTGTCGAGTTCTGCGTCAGCCACGGAGAAATGATCCGACTCCTTCGCAAGAACCGTTTCGAGGTCGTTGATCTCATTGAGCTCTACCCTCAGCCAGGCAACACCAGGTCAAGCGAAGCCGCAGGTGCGGAATGGGCCTCCAAGTGGCCCATCGAAGAGGTGTGGGTTGCCCGGCTTCTGGACTAGGCAGATCGCCACGGTTCAGTAGCCGATCGTGAAGCCTTCTATGTCGTCCTCGGAACCAGCCACGAGCAACAGGTCGCCCGCCCCCACGATGGTGTCCGCCTGGGCGTAGGTAAACGAGCCACCCTCAGGCTTGATGCAAACCACGGTGATGCCGTAACGGTCGCGCAGACCCGCCTCGGCCAACGTCTTGCCGACGAGGTCTTTGGGAGGCCGTGTCTCGGCAAGCGCGAAGTCAACGTCCAACGCGAAGTAGTCGAGCATGCGTCCGGTGACCGCGTGGGCAACGCGGACGCCCATGTCCTGTTCTGGGAACACGATGTGATGCGCACCGAGCCGATCCAGGATGCGTCCCTGCGTCTCGGTAGCGGCCTTGACCCAGATATTTTCGTGGCCAAGGTCAACAAGTGCTGAGGTTGTCAGGATGCTTGCCTCGAGCTGTTCACCGATGCACACTACGACGACGTCAAAGTCCGGGGCACCAAGTTTCTCCAAGGATTCGGCCGTCGTCGTGTCAGCTTGCACCACGTGGGTGAGATCGGTGCTGTGACGCTGCACGATCTCCATGTCACGATCGACGCCCATCACTTCGCAGCCCATGTGTTGGGCCGAGAGAGCCAGAGCGCTGCCGAAGCGGCCCAGGCCAATAACCATGGCTGATACCTGTTTGTCGCCATCGCGGGCTCCCAAGATGCTTGGGAACCCCTTGGTAACCAGGGAGCTGAGATTCCTAACCAATGATCGGCCGTTCTTCTGGGTAATGGAAACTACGTTCTTTGCCACGCAGAACCAACGCGGCGCCCACAGTAAGCGGACCAAGTCGGCCAACCAACATGAGCACGATCAAGAGTAGGTGACCGAGCCGTCCCATGGCGGCAGTTGC
>CAYUOD010000397.1:0-3173 GCA_964446225.1 uncultured Acidimicrobiales bacterium
CCATAGGTGCGTAACTGGATCGGCTTGGACCCCCGAGAGTTACGCATCTACGAAGAGAGGCGACTCAGCACCGCCGACGCGAACATCGTCGCCGACTCGGGACGAGATTCCATAAAGAGGTAGGGCTCAATGAGTTCGAGCTCCAACAACAACGGCTCGCCGTCGTCACCATCCACAAGATCAACGCGGGCATAGGTGGGCGGCTCGGCAAAGGCAGCGATAACCGACTCAGCCACGAGGAACTGCGCGGGCGTAGGTTCGACCAACGGCAGCGGTGGCGTATCTGGATTGAGTTCCTCACCATGGTCCAACGGTGAGGGCCTGCGCACAGCGTGACTGAATACACCATCGAAGTACACCATCGGCGTCTCGCCAACCTCTCGCACAGAGCTCAGACACGGCTGCACCATTGCTTCGCAGCGAGGAAGGATCTCCTGCAGCAATCGCTCTCCCTCGGCAAGGTTCGCAGCAGTGACACGCAACGTCTGCATGGCCGCGGCCGAAACGGCGGGCTTCAGGATCACGTCTACCCAGCCGCGTGACTGCATGATCGAGTGCAAGGCGCTTGGCGCCTTGTTGGAGATCCACGCCGTGGGGACCACAGCAAGACCCGCGGCGCTGAACTCGCGCATGTAGCCCTTATGCGCATTCCCGGTGAGTATCTCTGCAGAGTTCATGAATGGCACATCGGCGCCTACGCGAGCAATCCAGGCGTAGAACTCTTCAACACGATGGTGGTAGTCCCAGACCGAGCGGACGACAACCGCATCGAAGCCTGTCCAGTCAGCCATGGGATCATCCCAGATGACGTTCTCGACCGTCGCTCCGCGGTCTGCGAGCGCATCAGCCAGCAGTTGATCATCAGGCATGAGAACGGGCAGCGCGGTACAGGTCGCAATCGCTAAGCGCACGATTCAGCTCACACCGAGTTGGTCGAGCACCTCGTCCAGATCGCCAACGACCCCGGTGAGGAACCGTTCGAAGACACCGAATCGGGCTGAGGCCTCGTCGAACCGCATCGTGTACACGACCTCCTTGAGGTCATCCAGGTTGCGCCCGAACAACGTCACGCCCCACTCAAAGTCGTCGATCCCGGTGGATCCCGTCACCACCTGCACAACTCGCCCGGCGAACTTGCGACCCGAAGTCCCATGCTCGAGCATCAGGCGTTTCCGCTCGTCGAACTCCTCGGTGTACCAATTGGCGTGCTCGTCGCGCGACTTCGTCATGGGATAGAAGCAGAAGGCCTTCAGCTCAGCGGGGGGAAGCTGGGGAAACAAGCGCTTCTGGATCATCTCATCAGGCATGCCCTTGGCGTACTCAGAAACCTCTGTCAGCGAGAAGTAGCTGTCGACCAGGTCCAGCCCAGTCGCGACCAGCGCGGTCTGCAGGCGTCGTAGCCGCCACACGTCCGGACCAAGGGCCATGATGCAGAGGTCGGCCTTGTGTCCAAGGACCGCAACTGACACGAAGTGATGGCGGTCATCGCCAAACTCGGCCGCGGCAGCGCTGATCTGCGCTGCATCTGCAGCAGCGGTCTTGAAGAACAAATGCAGGACAACCTGGCCCTGCGTTGGGGTCACATCTGGGAGGCTCACAGCGGCCAATACTAGATCGCTGGGGGCTCAGCTTTCGAACGAGATCGTCCAGTCACACTCAGTACGCAGGCTTATCAACTCGGTCGCCGGAGAGACCGAGACAGAACTGGGAAGTTCACCGGCACTAAACACGGTCGTCGTGATCAGCGAACCTGCACCGTACGAGTGCATCTCGATGCGTTCACTGGCGGCACAGCCCTGTGTCGCGAGTCGCGCCACAGAGGGCGCTATAGCGAAGGCAACAACGTCTGACCCACTGCCCTGCCGCGTGCCGTTTGGACTCAGCAGATCATCAGCCTCAATGCCTCGGAAGATCGCGGTCCATGGGTTGGACGATCCAACGATGAGAATCCTCGCAGCTTGCGCATTGGTGACGACCACCGTGCCCACAAGTCCAGCTGCGGAGGTATTGAGGTCAGCACCAACGAGATTCTCGTCCTCATCCATCATGAAGAACGTCGAATTCGGCCCGAGCCCCACATCCAGCAGAACGTACTGGCTTCCCAGTTGATTGGTGAGATCGACCTCGGCATCAGCGGCCGCGGCGAACTCCACACGGTCGGCCACAACAACGGGCGGTGGTGGCTCCAGCGGATCTGCGGCCCTATCGGGTTGGTCGGCACCGTCGGGATCGACCACCGGAGTGGTCGTCGTCGTCTGTTGTGGCTGGGTCGTTGCAGTCACCGGTGCCTGTGTCGTGGTCGCAACAGACGACTGAGTCGATGTCTGGGTGGTCTCAAGTGAGCCGGTCGGCTTACCACCCACGCTTGGCTCGGCCGCCGTACCCGAGCCTTCGTTGGCCGAACCTTGTCCCCTCACTGAAGCGAGAGAATCTCCCGGAGCGCCACTGGGGACCAGGCCTATCTGATCTGCGCCTGCCGCGGCTGTCAAGGTACCTGGCGGTGTGCTCGTGGAGGTTGACGAACCGGACTCTGCGGCACCATCGCTTGCTCCGCTTCTTCCCGAGATGAGACTCATCACCAGCACCACTCCCGCGGCGATCGCCAGCACAGCAGCGATACTCGACTTCATGGACTGGGGGGCCTGTACTGGCATGACCATTGGAAGAATCTCTTACTCTTGGGCGCGACGGTCTATCAAAGCCCTATCGGACACAGGGGCAAGACTTTCACAACTCGGCCTAAGAATCCCATCAGTTGTAGACGTTGTACCGATCGCCTCTGGCGAACCCGATGAGCCCGATGCCAGCACGCTGGGCGGTCTCCACAGCCAGCGAGGACGGGGCACTTACGGCCACAACCGCCGAGAATCCGGCTGCCCACGCCTTGATGAGGATGTCGAAGCTGGCTCGCCCGCTGGCGAACAGCGCAAGCTCGGTCGCTGGCAGCTGCCGCTCAAGCAGCAGACGACCCACTACCTTGTCGACAGCGTTGTGTCGACCGATGTCTTCGCGAACCACAATTGCTCTGCCGTTCACATCCAAGGCCGCCGCGGCGTGGGCAGACCCCGTCACCGAATACAACTCCTGCAGCTCGCCCATCTTTGACGCGGCCTGGGCAAGAACATCCGGCTTGAACGGGACGACCGAAGCCAGAGGCTGAATACGTTCGGCAA
>CAYUOD010000398.1:0-1485 GCA_964446225.1 uncultured Acidimicrobiales bacterium
GAGTCCAGCTATCTGAACGGCAGTATCATCGCCGTGGACGGTGGACTTGGCGGTGCTGAGGCGGGGCCTGTTCGTGACTGAGGCAGCTGTGACCGTAGGGACGAGGGGAGTGTTCTCATGATCAGCATCAACGCTGAGGCCATGAAGACCGTGAGAGTAATCATCGCTGAGGCCGACGCACTTGGCGTCTCCGTTGAGCGGCTCAGCAATGGCGCCACCGTCATTGACATGGGCCTGAACACCAAGGCTGGTTGGCGGGCAGCAAGCCTGTACACCTTGGTGACCCTTGGCGGGCTGGGTGAGGTCAGCTACGAGCCGTTTTCCGTTGCGGGGCGATCCCTTACGGCTGTTCGGGTCATGATCGACCACCCCATCGAGGCCTGCGTCGCGTCGCAGATTGCCGGCTGGCGTCTAGAGCAGGCTGGCAAGGAGCACGCCGCCATTCTGGCCGGACCGGGCAGGGCGCTCAACAAGGCTTCACTCGACCACTACTTTGAATGGACCGACTACCGCGACGACCACCACGAAGCGGTCGTGGCCATCCAGATTTCTGAGCCCATATCGGTCGAGATGGCTGCTCTCATTGCTACCTCGTGCGAGGTGAAGCCTGAGGACGTGTACATCCTCATCGCCCCCAACCGCAGCCTTGTTTGCGCCGTGCAGGTCGCAGCCCGCATCGTTGAGCAGACCCTGCATCGCCTTGCTGAAGAAGGTATGGATCTGCGCTGCCTGCGCTATGCGTACGGGTTCGGCGTCATCCCTCCACTCGTGGATGATGACCTGGTGTCGATGGGACGCATCAACGACAGTTTGTTGTACGGCGGCATTGCCAACATCGCCGTGGACACGAGCGATGAGATCTGCGAACGGGTGGCGCCACGAGCGGTGGCCGAAGCCTGCGCAGCATATGGGCGGCCATTCATAGAAATCTATGAAGACGCTGGTCGCGACTTCTATGAGATCCCGATTGACCTGCACTCGCCAGCCGAACTGCACATCAATAATCTCAGAACCGGCAACACGTTCAGCGCTGGTCACATCAACTACGACGTTCTCGAAGCCTCGTTCTTTGGATGATGGTGTGGGCCTTCGACTTGCACTTCAGCTCGTGCCTACCATGCCCGCGAGCGAGGTCCTCGACACGATCGAGATGGCTGACGAGCTTGGCTACGACTACTGCGCTGTGGCTGATGAGGGCTTCATGCATGACGTGTATGCCCTCGTGGGCGCGGCCGCCCGGTCAACATCAAACATCCGCCTTGGTGTAGTCACCAACCCCTACACACGTCATCCCGCGGTAACGGCCGCGGGCGTTGCCACGATCAACGAACTCAGCAACGGCAGGGCGTTCGTCATTCTCGTCGCCGGAGGACAGATGGTGCTCGGTCCCATGGGTATCGAGCGCTCGGCGCCGCTCTCAGAGATGAGCGACGCGATCGAGATGCTGCGCCTCCTTTGGAGTGGGGAATCAGTGACCTGGGAGGG
>CAYUOD010000398.1:1585-3168 GCA_964446225.1 uncultured Acidimicrobiales bacterium
TACGCCTATGCGCTCATGGATGCTCCTCAGCGCATGCTCGACAATCTGGGTATTGGTAGCGAAGTCGTTGAGGCCGTGAAGGACGCGATGGCAGAAGGCGGACCTGCGGCTGTCGCGTCACTGGTCACCAACGAGATGGTTGCGGCCTTCCAGATCGTTGGCGATCGCGAAGAGTGCCGCCGCAGCCTGAGTGAACTTGTCACGACCCATGACCTGGACGTGTTCATGATCAACGTCACGACGACCGGTCTGGCGGCGAACCGAAGTCTGCTCGAGGACATAGCCGAGTTCACCAGGGATGCAGCCCGATGACGCGTTCCAATCTTGCTGGTCAGGTTGCCGTTGTCACCGGCGGTGGCTCTGGCATCGGGAATGCGATTGCGCTGGGCCTGGCTGAGCTGGGTGTTCACTGTGCGCTGGTCGGGCGGCGTGCAGGGCTGCTCGACGAAGGTGTGGTGAAACTCGCCACGCCCGGATTGGCCGTCACCGCAGACCTGATCGACCATTCCACCCATGAGCGCATCCTTGAGCAGACCGCAGCCAGCCTTGGTCCGGCTGACATCGTGGTGCACGCTGCGGGGATCTTCGAGAAGAACGCCATTGAGGACACGAGCGATGAGTTCTGGGAGAAGGTCATGTCGGTGAATCTTTCTGCCGTGATGGCGTTCACCCGTTGCGCCTGGCCGACATTGCAGGCCACCTCTGGACAGATTCTGATGGTGTCCAGCTACGCCACCCGGACACCGTTCCCCGGAAACGCAGCCTATGCTGCCTCCAAGGCTGGGATGAATGCGCTGGCCGAGGTGCTCACGCTCGAGGGTCGTGAAGACGGCATTCGCGTCATCACGCTTGCGCCGGGTCAGACTGATACGCCGATATGGGACGGGCTGGCGCCGGACAATGTCCGCTCGGCCATGATGCCTCCCAGCGCTGTTGGTGACCTTGCAGCTGCACTGCTTGCAAGTGACAGAGGTCTGGAGATTGCCCCGGTATTCGTCCGACCTGTCGACGACCCATGGAAGGCGGGTTCGGAATGACGATGGAGACTGGCTGCGCGTTGATAACGGGAGCAGCCCAGGGGATTGGCCGCAGTTGCGCAGAGTCCCTGGCGGCTTCAGGAAGGTCGGTGCTGCTTGCCGATCTGAATCTTGAACTGGCCAACGAAGTGGCAGTTGCGATTACTGCGGAGTATGACGTGGAGGCTGTCGCCCGACGTCTTGACGTGGGCGACCCTGATGCCTGCCGCACGCTGGTGGAAGAACATGAGGCCGATCTCACCGTGCTCGTGAACTGTGCTGCGCTGTATCGGGAGGCCCCGGCCCTTGCACAGGATCCGGCCGAGTGGGCCGCCGTACTGAACGTTGGTCTGAACGGACCGTTCTACCTTTCTCAGGTATTTGCCCAGGCTGCGGTCGCTCGCGGGCACGGCGGCAGCATTGTTAATATCAGCAGCGTCTCCTCCACCCACGCAATGGCCCACAAGGCGGCCTACGGAGTCTCCAAGGCAGCACTCGATGCTCTGACCCGTTCGTTGGCGATGGAGTGGGGTCCGTTGGGCATCAGAGTGAATGGCGTTGCCCCGA
>CAYUOD010000399.1:0-3157 GCA_964446225.1 uncultured Acidimicrobiales bacterium
CTTTATCGAGAAAGATTTTCTGAGTTTTTTCTCGCCTGCGGTGGCAAGTTCGCGTCGGCAGTGAGAAAGAGAGGTTGCCGGTTGTCGCTCGCCACAATCCGGCTTAGCTCGATGGCCTCGGCTTCACAGGCAAGACCAGGGCGATTCTGAGCCCAGTCCGATCAAACGTTCATTTTTCGACACAACTCCTTGCAGTCACTAGAGTTGCCCGATTTCGTGGTCGAACCTGTCCAAGAACTCATCTCATCAATCATAATCCCATCAACTCGTGGGGAATGTAAGCGTCCGCCAGATCCATACTTGACGGGTCGTGTAGCCTGGAGGGCTGAACCACAGCCCTCTCCAGGAGACATACAATGTCACGCCCACCGAGCGATTTGGACGACTTTTTGGACTGGCGGGAGCGACTCGATGCTCAACGACGGAGCGGATTGAACATCGAACTGTTCTGCCTGCAAGAAGGATTTTCTAAGTCGACCTTCCATCGCTGGAGGGATCGCCTGAAAGACGGCATCCCTCGATCGATGCTCGCTGAAATAGAGGCTCGAAAGAAAGCAGGGGCGGGCCAAACGGTGTCGAGCCAAGCGGCATTCGTCCCCATCACGCTCAAAGCCTCTCCGGTCGAAATCGAATTGCCCAATGGTGGCGTCGTGCGACTGCCGCTGGGCGTTGGCCAAGTGGTGCTCGTGGAAGTCATCCGAGCCGTCGGTGCCCTCAGACCTTGGAAGGCACCCAAACGATGATCGACTTCACTGACATACGAATCTTCCTTTGCACCACGCCCACCAACATGAACGGCGGCTTTGATCGCCTGCTGGGTCGAGTGCAGGAAGTCTTCGACCAAGACCCGACCTCGGGTCACCTCTTCCTGTTCATGAATCGCAGCCGTGACCGACTCAAGATCTTGTTCTGGGATCAAGATGGGTTCTGCATCTGGTACAAGCGATTAGAACGGGGCACGTTCCAGTTGTTGACCACGACCAATGACGCCGAGGGCATCGAACTCGACTATAACCAATTGGTCAGGCTGCTCGGTGGGCTCGACCTGAGGACAGGACGCCGGAGAAAACGGTATCGTCGCCTGGGTTGAAGTTTTTTTTAGATCTGGACTTGCGCTTTCTCATCCAGTCGTTACAACTACGGGCGACATGAATGACAACAACTTTCTACCCGACGATCTGGAGCAGTGTCAGCAGCTTTTATTGGCTGCTTACAAGCAGTCGGTGCAGCTGGAGGGTCAGGCTGCGAAGGCAGAACAACGTGTCGTCGAGATAAGCCGAGTGCTGGACGAAACGGCCGCCTCGTACCAAGAACTACAGAACGAGCACGCCACCACACTCGAACAACTGGCCTGGTTCAAGCGTTGGGTGTTTGGCCGCAAGCGAGAGCGTATCGGAGACGCCCAAGGGCAAGGCCATCTGTTCGAGCTAGATCCACTGCCAGAGAGCGAGACTGAAGACTCCGCTTCTGAGCAGGAAGCCGAAGTCGAGATCAAGGGCCATCGCCGCCGGAAGAACCGCAAGATCGATTGGGATAAGCTTCAACAAGTTCGCCATGAACACGACTTGCCTGAAGAAGAAAAGACCTGTTCGTGTTGCGACCGCCCGATGGATCGTATTGGCGAAGATGTCACGCGGGAACTAGAATTTCAGCCGTCGAAGCTGGAATCGCATATCCACGTGCGACCCAAGTATGCTTGTCGTCACTGCAAGAACGGCGTCAAGACGGCCTCGGTGCCACCACGACCGATTCCAGGAGGCATTGCTGGCCCTGGCCTGATCGCGCAAGTCGTTGTCAGTAAGTTCGCCGATCACCTTCCGCTCTATCGCCTGGAAGACATTCTCACACGTCACGGGGTGTATCTGCCGCGAAGCACGCTGGGTGACTGGGTCAAAGCCGCGGCTGGCCTCTTTCAGCCCTTGTATGATCTCCAACGTCAGCGGGTTCTTCAGTCGGAGGTCATGTGGACCGATGACACGTATGTCACGGTGTTGGGTGCGAAGGGAGAGGGCGGGAGTTTCCAAGGTAACTTCTGGCCCTACATCGGAGATCACCAACACCCGTACTCGGTGTACGATTTTACGCCCAATCGTTGTCGTGATGGCCCGGCACGTTTTTTAGAAGGATACGCAGGCTATTTACATGCCGATGCCTATACGGGCTACGACGCGATCTTTTCCGGAATCGGGTCCAAGGTCCATGAGGTAGCTTGTTGGGCGCATGCGCGCCGTAAGTTCTTCGAGGCGGTTGGAAATGCTCCCCGTGAAACGCACACGGTGCTGGAGTGGGTTCGGCAGTTGTACGACCTGGAAGACCAGGCCTGTGATCTAACGGTCGATGCGCGTCAAAAGCTTCGAGCCAGTGAATCGATCCCGGTGCTCGACAAGATCGAATCGTACCTAGCCGAACTGTCGCTGACGGCGATTCCCAAGGGCAAGCTCAGCAAGGCGATCACCTATGCACGCAACCAGCGGGAGGCGTTGCGTCGCTACACGGAAGATGGCCGCCTGACGATCGACAACAACATCAGCGAGCGAACGATTCGCCATCAGGCAATCGGCCGCAAGAATTGGCTCTTCATCGGCAGCGAAACGGCTGGCCCACGAGCCGCTGTGCTCTCCACGATCCTGGCAGGTGCCAAGCGTCATCACATCGAGCCTTGGGCTTACGTTCGTGACCTTCTGGTTCGCCTTCATGGCGACGCCACGAGCCTAGAAGAAATGTTGCCCGACCGCTGGGCCCAAGCGCATCCCGAGGCGATTCTCAACCACCGGCTCGAAGAGTCTCGTGATCGAGCGGTCCGCACCCGCGCTCGTCGGGCACATCGTCGAGCCCGCAGCAAATGACGCACTCATCTCGCTAACAGGAGGCCCTCCGGCTCCAGGAACGCCTGGGTAGGAATGGCGCTTACGTTCTCCTCGCGTTTCAGAGGGAGGTTGCGAGTGGTAGAACACGACACAAACGCCTTGAAAAACGGGTATTGTGACCCACTGCGCTCAGCATGCGCGCTGAGTTATACAGCCGGTCGGGATGCCCGTTTCTTGTTGCGCGAAACAGGGAAAAAGAAACCGTCGGGGATGTGCGAAATTTCTTGCCAAATGCTCGCAGTGGACGGTGGGAGCACTTAATATACATGATGCGTGGGTAGTTCCATAGT
>CAYUOD010000400.1:0-3149 GCA_964446225.1 uncultured Acidimicrobiales bacterium
CGAGCGTCACCGCGGGAGCCGTTGAACTGCTTGCGCACGTGGACTTCACCGGTCTGGCTCCTGGTGGAGAACTGCAGGTCTCCGTTGACGACTCTGCGCGCGTTGGATCCGAGGATGCGCTCGCGGCTGGTCTCGTTGACAGTGACGCGGCGACGCTCGGCGACTTCGTGCTGGCCATGATTGACGCAGAAGTCCTAGACGCCGACCTTGCCGTCGTTGTTGACTCAGACGGTGAGCCCCGGCGTGAGCTCGTAGCCGCGGTACGTTTCCACAAGGTGCCGCTCTTCAAGGGTTTCCTGCATTCTGTGGCGAGCCCCCAGATCGCCTACCTGATGCTGCTGGCTGGTCTTGGGTTGCTGCTGCTTGAGTTCTTCACGGCCGGCGTTGGCATAGCGGGCCTGACTGGTGTCACCACTTTGCTTCTGAGCGCCTATGGACTTGGCGTTCTGCCCATCAATCCGTGGGCCCTCGGCCTGTTGCTGCTGTCCACATTTGCCTTTGGAGTCGATATCCAGGCGGGCGTGCCTCGTTTCTGGACCGGCGTGGGCACGGTGCTGTTGCTCATCGGTTCATTCAACCTTTTTGATGGCATCGGCAACTCCTGGATCACCCTTCTGGCGGGCATCACCGGGTTCCTTCTTACGGTGCTGGTTGCTATTCCGTCGCTCGTACGCAGTCGATTCTCAACGACAACCATCGGCCGCGAATGGATGATCGGCGAGATGGGCGAAGCGGTGTCCGATGTTGACCCAAGTGGGACCGTCCGAATCCAGGAGGCGCTGTGGAAGGCGACGACGAACCGGGCCACGCCCATCGCCACAGGTGACCCCGTGCGTGTCGTTGGGATCGATGGTGTGTTCCTTGAGATCGAACCGGAGACCGGAGGGGCGAAGGACTACCGCGAGATGCGGAGTCGTCCCAGCTAGAGGCCATAATCCGAATAAGTAAAGAAATCCACCTTCACCCCTTGTCGTGTGACGTTCGTCACGATATGTTACAAAAACGTTAAGGGGGTACAGGTGGCGTTAATAGTCATCGATGAGTGGCAGCGGAAAGCTGCATGCCGAGGACCGCAGTCCGAGGTTTTCTTTCCACCGCCACGCTTTGAGCGAAAAGTTGAGCGACGTGAGCGCGAGTATCTGGCGAAGGCAATCTGTGAGAGCTGTTCTGTGAAACAGGATTGCCTCGAGTACGCAGTGCGTATTGAAGAGCCTCACGGCATCTGGGGAGGACTCAACGAGTCCGAGCGACGGTTGTCCCTAGAGAGCCACTAACAGCTCGATCGCGTAATCCTGCGGGCGGCGGTAGTTGATGCGCGCTTGATATGACAAGTGGCCGCTAATCGTGCACCTCTGGGAGGCGCGGTCCTGCGATGCGGACGTTATCTCGGCGCCGCGTCATGCCATTGCTGTCGAGGTGACTCAGCAGCGGCATCGCGAACTTGCGGCTGGTGTTGAGCGTGGCCCGAAACTCTGACACCGTGAAACCCTCAGGTTTCGCGCCGAGGAGTGCGGCGGCGGCCCGGGCGGCGCCTGTTACGGCCATGGGTGAGTAATGAATGCCGCCGAGTTCCACGACTGTTCCCCGGCGGACGAGCTCACGAATTTCCGCTCGGTCAAATTCGTCTGCGGCTGGCGGGCTGTAGAGCTCGGCTCGAAGTTGATCGGGGTACGGGTGATCCTCCAGGGGATCGATCGCGTCCGCGTGACGGACTCGCACAGCATCAACAACGAGGTCGCCGAGGTCGCCGATGAGTGCGCGATCCAGCTCGTCAAGAGCCGCGAGGTCTACGCCCATTGAACCTGCCTCAGCGACCTTGGTTCTCAGGGCTTCTTCGACCGTCGTGCGGTAGTCGGCATCGAGCACCCAACGTCCGACCGTTGGTTCCTGGGTTTCGCCGGTGAGGAGTTCAAGCTGGTGCACGTCGATGATTCCGCGCTCGGCGACAACGCGGGCCACATCTCGATCGGGGTTCGCTTTGCTTGCCTTGGAGATCGGATCGACGTCGAGAATTTCGCCGCCGCCGACGGTCAGCTCACGCCCGTTGTCTCTCAGAATGAAGCGGTCACCGGGTAGCAGCGGCAAAGCGGTGGGCAGATGCAGGCGAGCGGGGCCTCTGTCTCCAGGCAGAAGAGCGTCGTCGCCGAGGATGCGCAGCTGTGCCCTGAAGTGTCCAGCGCCAATGTGCACTACGTAGGCGCCGCGCCGACGAATCTCATGGTCCAGTGTCTCAAGCACGTGGAGATCGACGTCGAAGGTCGCAGTTTCGTGCCATTGATCGGCCAGTACGAGCACGTCGCCGCGGGCAATTTCGTGATGTGAAATCCCGCTCAGATTGAGCGCCGTGCGTTCGCCTGGGCCCACAGACTCGGCTTGGGCTCCCCGGGACTGGATGCCGCGCACGCGCACTGTTCTGCGTTGCGGGAGGAGCAGCAGTTCCTGATCGCTGGTGATGCGGCCGTCCGCGAGTGAGCCGGTGACGACGGTGCCTGCGCCCTCGATCGCGAAGACCCGATCGATCCAGAGGCGTGGACGGCCGTGATCGGGGCTTGCTGGCGTAGTAGTCGTGAGCGCGTCGAGCGCTTCGGTGAGGTCTGTGATGCCATGATTCTTGGGAACATCCAGCTCCACGACGGGTGCCGTTTCCAGGAAAGTTCCTGCGAGGTGATCCTCCAGATCCATGTGGGCGAGTTCTCGAATGTCGTCGTCGACCGAGGTGCTGTGCGTGAGGGCCACGATTCCGTGGCGAAAGCCGAGCAGCTGAAGAATGCGCAGATGTTCTTCGCTTTGCGGTTTCCAACCCTCTGCCGCAGACACCACGAACAACACAGCATCGGCCGCACCGATGCCGGCGAGCATGTTCTTGAGGAACCGGGAGTGCCCAGGAACATCCACGAACGCAACGACCCGTCCGCTCGGCAGTTCTGTCCACGCGAAACCCAGATCAATGGTGAGACCCCGCTTCTTCTCCTCGGCCAGGCGGTCGGGTTCGATGCCTGTGAGCGCGCGAACAAGGGTCGATTTGCCGTGGTCGACGTGGCCAGCGGTTGCGATGAGGTGCACAGCGTGACGCTAGCTGAACTCTGCGCCATCGGGACTAGGTTCTTGGCATGCAAACTGCACTCGTGGGAAGTTCGAACGCGCTTGTC
>CAYUOD010000401.1:0-3145 GCA_964446225.1 uncultured Acidimicrobiales bacterium
CTCGCTGGACATCGCGAACATCTGGCGTGCGTAGTCGTCGGGCAGTTCATCAGGCGAGCCAGGGAAGAAAATCTGATCTCCGCCCAAAGCCGAAACGTTCAAGTTAAACAGCAGAACATTGCCGTCCTCTGTCGACAGTGACGCCAACCGCCGGGTCCAGACCAACGGGTCCCCGTCGGTAGCTGCACCATCGCTGATGTTGATGAGAATCGGAGGAAACGAGCTGGGATGCTCCTTCACCCAGCGGGCAATGAGTGCACCGGCCTGGTCCATGGCACCACTCATTGGTGTCGCGCCATCTGCGACCGGATCCAACCAGACCGGCACACGCACACTGCCGCCCTGGGTCGACTGGTCTCGTTGCTCGACGCGCATTGGATTGTTGGCGATCTCGATGATCGACACGATGTCTCTGCTGGCCAGTTGACCGCCGAGCACGGGGCCTACAGAAGCCCCATATCCCACGACCGCGAGGTCGTAGTAGTGGCGCGGCCCCTCCTGGGGATTCTTCACACAACGCATGACCATCTCATACAGGAGGTTGTTGATGGCATCGGCCAGCGCTACCGCTTTAGATTGATCGCTGCGGCCAGCCACTGGTTCGTTCATGGAATAGGACTGATCCACAAGGAACATGAACAGGGCCGGATGGTCTCGGTCGACACGACGTTGATAGGGCATTTCAGGTCTCCTTGGGCTCAGAATTATTGATCTCAGGACGGGCGACGGTGTCGGGCCACGCCTCGCCCAGACACCAGGACCAGACGAAGCCGCAACTCAGGCATTCGAACTCCTGCGGTGGGGTTCGACTGAGCTCGAAGCGCCCACAATGAGGACACTGGTGCTCGCCGCCTGGAGCCGCTGGCTGGTTCGGTAGGTAGTCGCGCAGAACCGTTATTGAGGTTTCAGCACGGTCCTCTTCTGGCGCGCTCATGGAGAGCCCCACGAGCCGCGCAGTAGGAAGGCAATTACTGCCGCTGGAACAAAGCTCACGGCGGCGCCCACTGCGTCTATCTTGGACAATGTTTCGAGGCCTGCTACGGCTTCGGCCGTGGCGAAGTAGACGACGACCAACGCCAGAGCCAGCAGCACCTGAACTACCGGCGATGCAGGCCCACGCTGGCGCGAGGTGGGGGGCAGGTCTGCGAGGCGAGGTCCAGTCGGGGGCGGCAGGTCTGACAGATCTGGCTCCTCCGGTTCAGGTGCACCGGAACCGTTGGCCGCACCGGACCAGCTGTCGTGGACGTCCTGACGATCACGCTCTTCGCGTTGGCGAGGTCCACCCCGGGGTTGCTGCCGGGACCGCGCAGTGTCCTCTTGCGGGCTGGCGTCCGCGGTCCCCTGGTTCCACCATTCGCCATGCCTACCCGTGGCGGCCGAAGAAACCGTAGCTGAATCGAATCCTTGGCTGCCAGCGCCTGCGGCTCCAGTTACCACTCCGCGCGAGTCGACGCTCCAACTCGCGTCGAGCGTCGCAGCGTCCTCGACCTTCACGGACTCGTGGTGCTTCACAAGTCCTCCCAAATCTGTGGTCATCAAGGGAGACTCAGTGCACGAGTCAGCCAACAGGTTGGACAAATGGGCGACCTGAGGGTCGGGGCTGGCAAACAAGCGTCCCCAGATACTGGTTGGACCGCGGAAGTCCTCCTCAGTCAAGATGAGATTGTCGCCCATGTGACAATCCCAGAGCCCAGGATCAGCAGCCAGCGCAAGGAAGCTCACATAGATGACGAGCGCACTGAACCAGTCGATGTGCTCACCCCAGTGGCCATTGGCACCCCGATCGGGGTGCTGATAGTTGGGATGCCCAACCTCATCTGGCACCACACCTGCGAGTTCTTCCAGCCAGACCTGATCAAAGTCGATGAGACGGATTGTTCCGTCGTCTGAAACCAAGATGTTCCCGTGTTGAAGGTCTCCGTGTGCCAGACGCACCGACCGCAACGCCATAGTGATCTCAAGCCACTGAGCAGCAGCATTTCGCAATGTCGCCGAACTGTTCAGGTTGCTCTCAACCCACTCATGTAGCTGTTGGCCCGAGACCCACTCCATCGTTACTATCGGCCACGATCTTCCATTCACCGCCAGCGCATCGTCGACCCAATCTGCCGACGCCAGCGCCGCGACAGGCGACCGCGCTTGAAGAGAGCCGAGAGCCTGATATCTGCGTCGACCCTCAGATGGTTCAGTGGTGAAGCAGCGCACCGCCGTGGGAGTCCCAGCCACGGCCGACTCGAACACCACCGCGTTCTGGCCGCTGGCAAAGGCGGGAAGGCCCATGGGAGGCACGAATCTAAACGCCGCCGACGCCAACTCCGCAGTCTGAAATGTTCGGGCGCTGTTCTGTACAGCACCCGAGTACTCAGTCATTGAAGGCCACAGGACCTGGCTCATGAGCACACGCCAGAGGCAGGACCGGGCTCGAGATATTTGCGCACAACTCAGAGGCGTGACTTCGGGCGTCACGATGTGAACCGCAAGGTAACGCCACCTATGTGAACGAGATGCCAGCGAAGGGAACCATGAAAACGACCGCGGCGGGCTGGTACACCGATCCTGTCGGAGCAGGCGAGCGGTACTGGGACGGCAACCAGTGGACGTCTCACACCCAGGCGGCTACGCCACCCCGAGCTTCGGACGACTCAGATCACTCGACTCCACATCTGATCTGGGGCGGAGCTCTGTTCATCGCGCTCGGCTCACTGGCCGCCTGGGCCTATGGAATAACAAGCCTCGACAGCAATGTCCGGTGGCCAATAACCGCTGACCTGTTCCCCCACGGGTATCTGTTCTTGGCACTTTCGGCCATCGGCCTGGGCCTCTTCTTTCGACTGCCAGACAAGACCAGCGTCGACACGATGTGGATCTTCGCAGTACTGACCTTGATCATTGTCGGTACAGACGCCGTCTTCGTCATTGTGAAACTCAACGGCGAATTCCAGTCGCTGGGAGCCGGCCTTTTCCTCACTCTCGGGGGTGCCGTCGCGATGTTCGCTGGAGCTTCGCACATGAGAAACGAGGTTGACCAGGCACCTCTTGCTGAATTCTCCAAAGACAGGCCCACGACGAACTGACGCCAACAGCCAAGCACCAACCACGAGTCCATCTGTATTCTCGTAGGCACCAGCCAAGAGGAGAGCCATTC
>CAYUOD010000402.1:0-3139 GCA_964446225.1 uncultured Acidimicrobiales bacterium
CAACGAAGTACATGTTTGCCGCAGCAGATGAGGTCTGCTCCAGTTGCCACAGGTAAGAAGACAGTCCGCGGCTTGTGGCTGACGGGTTGAACACGATCTCTGCACCGTTAAGCCCGAACATGCGCCAGCCCTCAGGGAAGTGACGGTCGTAACAGATGTTCACCGCCACCTTGCCGACCGCTGTCTCAAACACCGGGTAACCAAGGTTGCCGGGACGGAAATAGAACTTCTCCCAGAAGCCCTTGACCTGTGGGATGTGCAGCTTGCGGTACTTGCCGAGGTACTTGCCATCGGCGTCGATCACAGCAGCGGTGTTGTAAAGCACACCAGGCTGTTCTTCTTCGTACATCGGCAGCACCAGCACCATCCCATAACGGGCAGCGATCTCCTGGAAGCGCTTCGTGGTCGGCCCATCGGGGATGGCCTCGGCATAGCTGTAGTACTGCGTGTCCTGCACCTGGCAGAAATAGGGGCCGTAGAACAGCTCCTGAAAGCACATCACCTGCGTGCCCTGTGCAGCCGCTTCTGCGACATACTTTTCGTGAACCTCAATCATGGACTCTTTGTCGCCTGTCCATGCCGTTTGCAGGATTGCTGCCTTGACGGTCTTGCTCATCTGAGTTCCTTCCCCGTGGCCATGAAGTGAGCCTTGCACTGGCCTGCCGCAAGTGCAAAGTGCCTGCAACATTCTGTTGCAACCGAGACTATTGTTTGGCCCCCACGAGTACAAGCGGCATCTTCTCAGTTGCAAGTGCACAACACCATCGGTCAAGACTGACTCAAGACTGCGCCACAACAGCCGATCCGAGGTTTCTACCACGACAAGAAGACAGTCCGATGTGACCGTATCGGCCGGATCAGCAACAACCCAAGCATCAGAACAGCGCTGGGAAGCCCGGCCGGCTGTTGCATTCCTGCTGCGCGCGTCCGTAGTCCTGATACCGCTGATCACATCGATCCTGGCCACCCAGATTGTCGCCCGGACGGTCGCCAGGCCAAGTGGATGGCAAGCACTCTGGTGGTGGGCAATGACACTCCTCGTGGCGGTAGGTGTTCATCGATACGCCTCAAAACTTGCCCGACGACTCGCTCCCGCGGCGATGCTCTTCAAACTCTCTCTGGTATTTCCTGACGCCGCCCCCTCCCGCTTCAAAGTGGCCCTTCGCAAGGGCAGTACGAGACAGCTACAAAGCAGGCTCGCTACGGGCGAAATGTCAGACCTTGAACCGAGTCAGGCCGCGGAATATCTGCTCTCGGTGATGAGCCAGATGAACTCCCACGATCGACTCACACGAGGTCATTCCGAACGGGTCCGCGCTTACACCAGCCTCATTGCCGAAGAACTCGGACTGCCCGAAGTGGACGCAAACAAGCTGCAATGGGCGTCGCTGCTGCACGATATCGGCAAGCTCTCGGTGCCGGAGGAGATTCTCAACAGCCCGACCAAACCAACTGATGAAGAGTGGACAATCCTGCGGGCGCATCCTGGTGCAGCGGTTGCGCTCATGGCTCCATTGCAGGAGTGGCTCGGGGACTGGGCCCTCGCAGCGTCACAGCATCATGAACGGTGGGACGGTCAGGGCTACCCAGCCGGGCTCCATGGTCCCGAAATTTCACTCGCAGGACGGATAGTCGCAGTCGCCGACGCCTACGACGTCATGACCGCCACCCGGTCATATAAGAAATCACTGCCGGTGCCGGTCGCCAAAGAAGAGCTCGCCATGTGCGCCGGTTCGCAGTTCGATCCACGAATCGTACGAGCATTTCTGCGAGCAGGACTCGACGAATCGAAAGCCGTGTGGGCGCCGCTCGCGTGGCTCGGCAACCTCCCAGGACTCGCGCAAATCCCCGCTGCTGCATCCGGCGCGGGGACAATCGTCGCGACGACCACCGTTATCGCGACGGCTGCGGCCTTACAGGGTCCCCTTGCGGCGGCCCCTCCACCGGCGCCCGCCGAGGCTCCCATCGAGTACACGATCGAGTCGGTATGGATCCCCACAACGATCGTCGTCGAACCTGCGCCCGAGACAGAAGTACCCGCGGAGTCGCCCGACGCCGAAGATCTTCATGCGACTGCGCCAACCGGCAGCACGAACTCTGCGCCCACTACGGCCAGCACACAGGACACGACAACGACAACAACGCAGCCCGAGTCCACAACCACCACCGAAGTGACCACGAGTACCACCTCGAAGTCTGGGGACAGCCCAACAACCAGCACAACGAGCCGGGCCACAACAACGACTTCATCGCCCAGCTCCACCACGACCACAACCGCAACAACAACAACTACGACCACGACTACGACGGCACCGACAACCACCACGAATCAGCTGGTCGCGCCAAACGCCGTAGGTGACAGCTACAGCCTCAACAAGAAAAAGGACCTGAAAGTCCTACAGAACGACAGCTCCGGATCCTCCAAGTTTGACAAGAAGACGCTGGCCGTAATCGGCGGACCGGGGCACGGTTCGACCAAGATCAGAAAGGACAAGGTTCAGTACAAGCCAGACAAGGACTATGTCGGTCCCGACGCGTTTACCTACCGCATCTGCAACAAAGATGGGCTCTGCGACACCGCCCGCGTATCCATCAACGTGACCGACTAGGCAAGCTGTGGCTACTTGACGCCCGATGAGCCGAAGCCGCCGTCTCCTCGGTCCGACTCCTCCAGGTCATCCACCAGCTGTATCTCGACACTGTCGTAACGCTGCACCACCAGCTGAGCCACACGATCTCCGTGCTCCACAAAAAAGCTCGCCTCAGGGTCGGTGTTGATCATGATGACCTTCAATTCGCCCCGATAACCAGAGTCGATGATGCCGGGAGTGTTCACCAGAGAAACCCCGTGACGCAGAGCCAGACCGGAACGAGGCACCACAAGCGCCACAAATCCAACCGGTAGAGCAATCGCAACGCCCGTCGGAACGGCGATGCGCCCACCCGCCGGAGGTATCTCAAAGTCACCACTGGCCCGCAGGTCCATACCCGCGTCGCCGGGTTTGGCGTACTTCGGGAGATCCAACGTGGGGTCGAGTTGCCTGAGCTTGATCTGGACCATGGCGACAGCGTAGCGAGCCTCCATCCGGCCCGAATGCCGTCTGGCGAGTACGCTGCGATAGTGCTCGCCTGGATAGAC
>CAYUOD010000403.1:0-3137 GCA_964446225.1 uncultured Acidimicrobiales bacterium
AGAACGGGCCAGCGTTCCGCCGCCCATTCACCGAAGGGCCGGTCCGTCAGGCACACGCAACTCAGCTGCGCATCGGGATCCACCCACAAGAAGGTGCCGGACGCACCAAAATGACCGAACGTTCTCGGCGAGTTCCGCGCACCCGTCCAGTGGGGAGTCTTGTCAGAGCGCAGCTCGAACCCCAGGCCCCAGTCGTTCGGCTTCATCCTGCCGAATCCGGGCAGAACACCGGGTAGTCCTGCGAAGTTCACCGTCGTCGACTCGATAAGCGTTGATGCAGCGATAAGTCGCGGTTCAAGAAGTTCTCGTCCGAACCGCAGAAGATCGCTTACCGTGCCAACGCCAGCGAACGCCGGTGAACCCTCAACGCGAGTCGAGACCATGTCTAGTGGCAACAACACAGCCTCAGACAAGTACTCACTAAAGGGCATCTCCGCCCTCACGCTGAGTTCGTGTCCGAGCACCTCATAACCAGCGTTCGAGTAGATCCGGCGCCGGCCGGGTGGGCCGAGCACATCACCCTGGGGACCAAGTCCGCTGGCGTGGGCGAGCAGATGGCGTACCGTCGAACCCTCAGGTCCGGCGGCCTCATCCAGGTCAAGCGTGCCCTCTTCAACCGCGACGAGCACCGCATAGGCCGTCAGCAGCTTGGTTACCGACGCGAGACCGAACGCGTCGTCGACACCACCGTGGTTGCCGATGGTTTCACCCGGGGCGGTGACTCCCACCGCAGCCATATCCACCGGCCAGGTATCAATCTGGCTCAGACCTCGCACAGTACGCACCTGCTAGATCATGCCTCATGGGGGCACCAAGTTGCGTGCACAATGCATTCTTGGAACCGCGAGCCCAGGTGAGAGGATGATGTCGTGAATAAACGGAGTTCATACACACGCGAACTGATCTTCCTCACCTTCGTGCGTTTGGTCGTGAACGTCGCCGTGCGTTTCATCTACTTGTTTCTGGGACCGATAGCGCGCGGAATCGGCGTGAGTGAGACAGCGGTGGGCCAAGCCACGGTACTGCTCAATATGTCCGGCCTTGTCGCTCCGAGTGCGGGCCGAGCGGGGGATCGTCATGGGCGCCACCGCCTCATGTCCATCGGCCTTCTCGTGAGCGGGCTTGGGGCACTCATCGCTGGCGCCACATCATCCATCTGGATATTTGCAATCGGTCTCGGCATCATTGGCATGGGTGTTATCACTGTCGCCACTTCAATGACGGCCTGGGTCGGGGACGCGGTCCCCTACGAACGACGCGGATTCGCAATCGGTGTTACAGAGTTGTCGTGGTCTGGAGCGCTGTTCATCGGTATGCCCATTGTGGCCATCTCAATGGATCTGTGGTCCTGGCGGGCACCGTTCTTCATCATCGCCATTGCAACAGTTCCTCTCTCAGCTCGAATATGGCTCTGGCACAGGCAGGACACCAAGCATGAACAGCCATTGGCAGAAAAGTTCGTGCTTACTCGCCAGTCGCTGCTGCTCTTCGCGGCCATCTCCATAATCGCATTGGGCCATCAGCTTGTCATTGTGTCCCACGGACTCTGGCTTGAACGGACGTTGGGCCTGGACGTGGGCGGGCTCGGAGCTGTCGCCATACCTCTGGGGCTGGGCGAACTCACCGGAGCCATCGCGATCCTTTTGCTCGCCGATCGACTGGGCAAATCCCGAGCCGCGATCACAGGTTTACTGGTGACCCTGCCATTTGCTCTTCTTATGGGACCCTTAGGTACCACCCGCCTCAGCGCCATTCTGTTGCTCGCAGGATTCCTCATGGCCTTCGAGTTCGGATTCGTGTCAGCCTTACCCCTGTTCACCGAACTCGGGTCGGGCTCACGTGGAACTGCGTTAGGAATCGCCGCCATGTGCGTCACGGTTTCCCGTGCGCTCGCTACGCTCATCGGGGTCTTGCTCTTCGACGCGCGCGGCATGAGTTGGGTCGGCTCCACCTCGGCCGTGGCCATGCTCACCGGCGCGGTGCTGTTCTGGCGTGCAGGGGATCCCGGGGTTCAGCGCGTAAGGTTGCAACCCGTGGACAAGGTTCTCGACTCAGATACAGCCCAGGACCGCCATGAGTAGCTCTTTTGGCACCCTCTTCCGGATTACCACGTTCGGAGAGTCCCATGGCGGCGCGGTGGGTGTTGTCATAGATGGCTGTCCGCCCCGCCTCGAACTTAATCTGGCTGAGGTTCAAAATGCCCTCGACCGACGGCGACCAGGACAGAGCCGCCTAACCACTCAACGTGCTGAACCGGACCAACTTGAGGTGCTCTCAGGGATCTTTGAGGGTCGCACGCTCGGCACCAGCATCGCTCTGATCGTGCGAAACCTGGATGCGAGACCAGGTGCCTACGAAGATATGGCAGACCTCTATCGTCCAAGCCACGCAGACTTCACCACAGAGGCGAAGTTTGGTGTACGCAACTGGCAGGGCGGCGGCCGCGCCAGCGCTCGGGAAACAATCGGTCGTGTCGCAGCCGGGGCAGTCGCGAAGGCGATGCTCCAACAGCTCAGCAACATCGAGGTCGTGTCCTGGGTGGATCAGATTCACACATTCAATGCTGCCGTCGATGAGAGTCTTGTCACCGCCGAGATGGTTGAGGCCCATGAGACGCGCTGCCCCGATGAGCTGACCGCCAACGCGATGTCCGAAGCCATCATGCAGGCGCGCCGCGACGGCGACTCGCTCGGTGGGATCGTCCGTACAGTCGCCCGTAACGTCCCTGCCGGTCTTGGCGACCCGGTATTCGACAAGCTCGAAGCCACACTCGCCAAGGCCATGTTGTCGTTGCCAGCCGCGAAGGGCTTCGAGGTAGGGTCTGGTTTCGCCGGCACAAGAATGACCGGGCGCGAACACAACGACGCGTTTGTCCCAGGGCCCGACGGAACGCCGGTGACAAACAGCAACTTCTCTGGTGGCATCCAGGGTGGCATTTCCAACGGCATGCCGATCCTGTTCAACGTGGCGTTCAAACCAACCGCGACGATCTCAAGTCCTCAACAAACAGTGAATCGCTCAGGCGAGCCAGTCACGCTTGAAGCCAAAGGACGCCACGACCCCTGCGTACTTCCTCGAGCCGTCCCGATCGTCGAGGCGATGACCTGGCTTACGCTCGCTGACCACTGGCTGCTCCA
>CAYUOD010000404.1:0-3128 GCA_964446225.1 uncultured Acidimicrobiales bacterium
ACTCGCCGCGTTCTCGCCAAGCTCTGGCGGGTACAGACCAAGTCTCGTATCCGGGCTGTAGAGCGTAAGACCCTGCTCCACGGCGGCCAGATCCAGCGCGTCACCCACCTCGACGAACCAACCAACGTCTGCGATGGCGTACCAGACCCGGTAGCCCTCACCAATCCGTTCAGCAGCGTAGGCCTGGTCCAGGTCCATGCTGCCGGGAGGGTCAATCGTCACCAGCGGTATGTTGGTGCGATCCGGGGCATCGGGCAGCGCCTTCTTGGCAGCTATTTCGGCCGCCTGAGTGAGGGCGGGATCGTGGCTGGAGACAACGCCGAACTCGGCGCGGATAGCGCTGAATCCCTCCAGGAAGATCTGGCTGTGGATGCGTTGTGTTGGCATGTGCTGATCCCCAGTCGTAGCTGTGTCGTCGTAGCGTAGGCGGGATGTCCACAGCGTATGTGGCGCATCCTCGTTGGCAGCACCAACCTAGACTCTCGCTCAACCGGGAGGACAGTGGTGACAGAATCACAGGACGGGCGCCTATTCCTGGGTGCCGAAGTAGATCCAGCGAGCCACGAGAGAAGCGGCGACCAGGTTCGCATCAAAGCCAGTGACCTGACTACGCACGGAGTCATCGTCGGCATGACCGGATCGGGCAAGACCGGACTGGGTGTTGTGCTCCTCGAGGAGGCTATCGCCGAGGGCATCCCCTGCCTCGTGATCGACCCCAAGGGCGACATGGGGAACCTACTGCTGAACTTCCCGGCGCTCGACGGGGACTCCTTCGAGCCGTGGGTGCAGGCAGGCGAGGACGCCGAGGAGACTGCGACCATGTGGCGCGAAGGTCTGGCTTCCTGGGGTATCGACGGCAAGCAGATGCAAGAGCTCAAGGACTCGGCCGATTTCACGATCTACACGCCGGGATCATCTGCCGGCGTCGGACTCAATGTCGTTGGCTCATTACGGGCCCCTCAAACTGATGATGCTGAAATTCTCGCTGACGAGATCAGCGGCTTCGTTTCCAGCCTCCTAGGGCTCGTGGGTATAGCGGCCGACCCACTCTCAAGTCGTGACCACATCCTGTTGTCCAACCTGTTGCAATACGCCTGGACACGGGGCGAAGATCTGGATCTGGCGAAGCTGCTCGGCATGGTCCAGAACCCTCCAATGCGACGCCTCGGGGTCATCGAGCTTGAGACGTTCTTTCCGGCCAAGGATCGCATGGAGCTATTGATGCGCCTCAATGGGCTTCTCGCTTCGCCGACCTTTGCCTCCTGGTCTCAGGGTGTTGAACTCGATATCGGGGCAATCCTCATGGACGACAAGGAGAGGCCGGCGGTGGCGGTGGTTTCCATTGGCCACCTCAGCGAGGACGAGCGGCAGTTCGTGGTGACATTGCTGCTCTCGAAGCTGGTCACATGGATGCGTCAGCAGGCTGGCTCAAGCGAGCTCAGGATGCTGGTCTATATGGACGAGGTCTACGGGTATGCCCCACCTACCGCGATGCCCCCGTCGAAGCGCCCGATCCTGACGCTGCTGAAGCAGGCTCGTGCGTTCGGTGTTGGCCTCGTACTTTCAACTCAGAATCCGGTCGACCTCGACTACAAGGCCATTTCGAACACTGGCACCTGGATGGTTGGTCGTCTGCAGACCGAGCGCGATAGAGCGCGACTCCTTGACGGCATGCGCAGTGCCGCCGGAGAAACAGACGTGGCAGAACTCGGTGCGACAATCGCAGGACTTGCCAAGCGCGAGTTTGTCCTTCATCGCACCCGTGCCAGTAGCCCGGTCGTCTTCACGACCCGCTGGGCGATGAGCTATCTGTCCGGGCCGCTCGCCCGAAATCAGATTGCCCAGCTCATGGAACGACAGTCACGCTCCGGTCCCCCACCATCTCAGATGGCCGCTGACGACTCACCACAGGTGCCGCCCGAAGTTCTGCCTACGGAGGACCAGCCCCTGGACGAGCCCGGGACGGGACTGGCTCCAGAGGTGCACGAGAGCATAAGGGTGCGCTATCTCGACCCTGCAGCATCCTGGGCGGATGTCGTGGGTGCCTCGCCTGGCTCTGACCGTCTTCGCGCTGCATTGGTGGCCCGGTACCGCATGCTGTTCGACGAGACGTCCGCCAAGCTTCGCCATACCGTCGAATGGGAAGCCGTCGTGAGCCCGGTTGCTGAACAGCTTGAGTCTGAGGATGTGCAGGTCATCGATTACGACGACCGCGATCTGTTGGAGGAAGCACCTATTGGAGCCACCTACCTTCTCGGCGACGCTCCCCTGAGCTCAACCCGCTGGGCCCAGCGGATGCGCCGGGAGCTGATTGGCCACCTCTACGTGAGCGAGACCTTGACGCTCTATAAGAATCCGTCCCTTAAGGTTTGGTCATTGCCAGGTGAATCAGAGACCGACTTCGCAGGTCGCTGCGAGGCCGCTGCGGACGAAGCCATGGACGCAGCAGCTGACAAGCTCCGCGCTAAGTTGCTGGTCAAGTTTGACCGCGCTCGAGTGGCCCTGGCTAAGGCCGAGGACCGGGCAGCAGAACTCCGTACTGATCTGGGCGTCAGCCAGAGCGACCGGATCGGGGATCTTGCGGGGGCTGTCCTGGGCTCTTTGTTCGGGGGTAAGAGCAGTGGTCGTTCGCTGGGCAGACGTGCGCGTTCGGGTCAATCACGGTCTACCAAGACCAAGCAGCGCCTCCAGTCGGCCGAGAATCGGGTGGGGGAGAAAGCGGATGACCTGAGCGACCTTGAGGACGAGGCTCGCGAAGCGATCGTCGAACTTGATGAGCTGTGGACCGAGCGCGCCGCCGACATCGAAGAGCGCGAGATCGGCTTGGAGAAGAACGACATCAGCCTGGTGGACCTCACCCTGGTCTGGATTCCGGTCGCTACGGACAGCCCTTGATCGATGAAGCGTCGGCTGGTTCCCTGCCAGGGAACCAGCCGACGCTTCACGGGTAGTTAGGGTGCGGGCGCGGCAGGCGTCGTCCCCGCTCGGCTGATCACCGTCGCGGCGAGCAGGATGAGAAATGAACCCAGCAGCATGACAGGCGTCAAGATCTCGTCGTAGATGAAGTAGGCGTACGCAAGAGCGGCCACTGGCTCAATTGTCGCGACGATGCTGGCTCTACTTGCTGG
>CAYUOD010000405.1:0-3126 GCA_964446225.1 uncultured Acidimicrobiales bacterium
AGCTCAGTGGACGCGGAATCACCAGCAGGCCCGCCTTGGCCTCGTTGAATCCGTAGAGCGACTGCAACAGGAACGCCGTCTGGATAAAGCCGCCCATATAGGTCCCGTTGGCGAAGAACTGCGTCAGGATCGGGTACCTGAAGTTCGGTCTGCGCAGGTACTCGGTACGAATCAGGGGATCGGGCTGCCGCTGCTCGATCTTGAAGAACGCCACTGCCATGATCGGGACGACGGCGACCAAGGCAAGGAGTCGAGGCGAGGTCCAGCCCCACGTCTGACCCAGACTGATCGCCAACAGAAGCGCTATAGAGCCGACTCCAAGAGTGAGCACTCCGGGAATGTCGAATTTCGCGCCATGTCGGCGAGGGGTCGTGGGCAACACCAAGGCGGCGAAGAACACCGCGAGCAGAGTTACTGGCGCCTGCGCGATAAAGATCCAGCGCCAGCCGTACTGTTCGACCACTATCCCGCCCGCGAGAATTCCAATCACAGGCGCGCCGGCCGCAACCAACGACCAATAACCAAGTGCCTGCACACGACGGTCAGGCGGAAAGACCGAGTTGATGAGCGCCATCGCAGCGGGTCCAATGCCGGCACCGACAACTGCGCCGAGGATCCGCAGAAAAATCAGCCACCCCATCGTCGGCGCAGCGGCGGTGGCAAGAGCAACAACGGATGCAAGCGAAAGGCTGATGAGAAAGACCCTGCGGTGACCCCAAATGTCGGCTGCCTTGCCGAGCGTCGGCCCGACAATCGCAAACGCCAAAATGGGGCCCGCAACGATCCACGTCGCAACCGACTCTCTCGCCCCGAACTCGTCGGCGATCCGAGGAATGGACAGAGCGAGGATTGTGATCGTGATGGTCACCGAGAACATGCCCGAGAGCGATGCAGCAAGCACCCACCAGCGATAAGAATCGCGGCTCTCAAGCTTGGTCGTGAGGCGGTCGCGCATGAGCAGAGGCCACGGAAGCGAGGCGACGGGCAGCGAACCCGGTGCGGAAATTCGCAGCGCCGCGTCATCTCGGTGCGCGACGCGCTCAGAAGACACTCCGAGATCAGGATCCAGTTCTCTCGAACGAAAGCTGCCACCGGCGCCGTCATCAGGGGGGTTATCAGGCATCGGTATGTGAGGCTACTGAGACCCCGCCGCTGAGCTCAACATGGCGCAACTGGCCAAGGGGCTGCGGCTAGTTCAGAACCAGGTCGATCGCAGTTCCCGGCGGGTGCTTGGTGCCTGCTTCCTGACCAGTTCCGGTGGCAAACACGATGTTCGCATTGGGCTGTCGTTTGACCACGTTGCCCACCTTCAGTCCAGCGTTCTCAAGCAAGCTGGAGGCGCTCTCAAGCGTCTCGCCGAGCACCACAGGAACCGTCCGTCGGTCAGGGCCTTTCGAAGTGCTCACATCGAAGACGGTTCCCCGCTCAATCTCCGTTCCCGGAGCGATGCTGGAGCTGACGATCAGACCCACCGCCACCGTCTCGCTGAACGACTCGCCGGTGACGTTGAGCGCGAGGCCATCTGCCTCAAGCAGCGCTGATGCCTCTTCGGGCGTCATGTTCAAGAGTTCAGGCGCAAAGCGCAATTCGGGGCCACTCGACGTCACGAAATCAACCGGCGTGGCTTTGTCAAACGTGTCACCCGCTGCTACAGCAAGTCCGTTGACGCTCACCTCAAGCACGGTGCCGACCGGCGCATCTTCGTTGTTCACCGAAGTGACTTCGCCCGACAAGAAACCAGCAGCAAGAATCGCCTGGGTGGCGTCGGTGATCGACAGGTCCAGAAGCTGAGGAAGTTCCACCTGTTCGATACCCAGAGATACCACCGCGGTGATCACCTCACCCTCGGCAAGTTCGGTTCCCTCAACTGGTCGCATGAGGATGACGCGACCCTCGGGCACCTGGTCATCATTCTCGCGGGTGATCTGCGCAATCCATCCGTTCGCCTCGACGTAGGCAATGAGTTCTGCCTCGGTACGCAGAGTCTGGTCCGCCACGATGTGGGTGACGATGACGGGTTCAGTAAGCGTCGTAGCGGCATAGGCGGCGCCGGCGGCCACGCCACCGAGCAGGAGCAACGTCAGCAGCACTCGCGGCCAGCGCCGCTTACGCTTCGCAGGAGGAGCGACCCCGGTCGCCAACTGTGGTGCATCAGGAAAAGCCACCATCGTGGCGTGGTCTGCCACGAGGGTGAGCCGCATCAGCGGCAACGGCTCAGGAGCAGCACAATCTCGCGCGGCAATCCGAATACCCTCGGCCAACTCACGCGCTGTGGGCCGATCCGCTGGCTCAATCGCCAAGCACCGTTCAAAGAGCTCCTTCGCTGAGCCCAGCTGAGGGTCCAACACGACAGGCGTCGACCGGCGCAGAGCCAGAAGCTCCATCATGTCGCCAGAACCGATGAGCGGCACGTCGCCGGTAACCGCTTCGACGAGAGTCATTACCAGCGAGTACACATCTGCGGACTCGTCCAGAGCGCGCAGACCAGCCTCGGGAGCCAGGTACCGAACCGTACCCGTGACCGAGCCAGCTGGCTCGGTGAGAGCAGACTCCTGACGCGCACGCGCTAGGCCGAAGTCAGCCACACGCAGACGCCCGGCATCATCGAACAGCAAATTGCCGGGCTTCATGTCGCGGTGGGGCATATGGGCCCGATGCGCTGCCTCCAAGCCGGCCGCGGCTTGGAACCCGACCTGCAACGCCTGCGACAGCGAGAGCACTCCGCAGTTGTCGAGCATCGTGCGCAGCGAGCCCCCACTCAGAAGTTCCATGACAATGAATGGACCGTCGGTGGAATTGCCCGAGTCGTAGACCTGCATCACGTTTGGATGGCTGAGCGAGGCCGCGGCCTGTGCCTCCTCGGCGAAGCCGTCCAGAAAGACCTCGTCGTGGGCAAGCGCGGCGTGCAGGACCTTGATGGCCACCTGGCGTTTGAGTTGAAGATCGGTGGCGAGATAGACGGTCGCAAAACCGCCAGACCCGATCACGCTCAGCAGGCGGTAACGATCAGCCAGTATTCGCCCAAGGCGTTCGTCAGTTGCTACAAGATTCACTGATAAAAATCTAGTTCCCCAGCGCGCGCTTTCGGGGTAGGGCGCCGTAGAGCAGAATGGATTGTGTGAGCAA
>CAYUOD010000406.1:0-3120 GCA_964446225.1 uncultured Acidimicrobiales bacterium
GTGGTTCCGCAACTCTTGGCGCCTGTGTTTACGTTCTGAAGATAGAGATGGTAGATCGAGATCGAGGCCCCGAAGAGGGCGCCCCAGCCAATGATGCGTCTTGTCCAGTTGTGTACGGCGGGATTTGCTCCACCAACCGCGCCTCCCATGAGGGCAATGAAGGGGATCGGATACATCACGAAACGCTGGTACCAGCAGTATCTACACGGCGTAAAGCCAGCGACCTCGGAGTAGTAGAGACTGCCAGCCATACAGGTCGCACCGACGACGCCAGCCAACAAGATGCGGTACTGGCCGATTTGATCGAGCGTGGCGCGTGCAGCGGCGTTCGTGCCAGAGGCGACACGCAGACCGACAAGACCAAGGGTGAGAACATTCGCGAGGATCGCCATGAGTGCGGCGAAGGTCGAGAATGTTGCTGTATCCATGAGTTCTTCCTGTGAGAGGCGCTCAGGAAGGCTGCGCGTCCCGCACTTGTTTCTCAGTCTGATTTTTTGCGTACGGGTCTATATTATCGACCTCGCTGGCCGCGTATGCCGCGCTGGCCGCCGGCGGCGGCATCGTGGAGTCGACGTCTGAGTAGACCCGGTTTCGGCCCGCCGCTTTAGCTTGGTAGAGAGCCATGTCGGCTTCTTCAAGCACTTGGGCTGGACGTACGTTTGGACTCATCATGGCAAGTCCGCCACTGAACGTTGTGCGTGGCTCGTCTGCTTCCCAGTCCGCCCGCAACCGTTCAAGCAGCGGCATGGCCTGGTCGAGTGCACCGGGGAAGATGACTAGAAACTCTTCGCCGCCCCAGCGACCGACAGTGTCCTGTACGCGTGTGGACCTGCGGAGAAAACCCGCAAATTGCTGGAGAACTTTGTCGCCCTCCGCGTGGCCATCCGTGTCGTTGACCTCTTTGAAATGATCCAGATCCAGGATCGCCACTGCGTCGCCCGCCTGGAGATGTTGCAGTACTGCGTCAAGAGCCCTTCGGTTGGCGACTCGCGTAAGTGGGTCCTTGAGGGCGTCATCGGCGATGCGCTGCAGATGGCGCATCCGCTCGAGCGCCCTGCCGGCCTGGCGAGAGAAGCGAGATGCGGTCTCGAGCATGAGGTCATCAAAATCCGGGCAGTGTTCCCACCAGGCAACGATGACGACGCCCCGCAGGGCGGCCTCGCCGGGCAGCGGAACTGCCAGGATCGCCTCAAGTCCGCTGTCTTTGAGTGCGGAGTCCATGTCCCGGCGGGAGAAAAACATGGGAGGAGAGGCGTCAGCCATGCGGCGCGCAATGCCAACGAGGGCGCGTTGGCTGAGCGGGCTTTCGGCGTCAGGCCAGTTCAAGGTGTCCGCCAGTTCCCAGCTCCCCACGATGTCGGGAAGGATGGCGGCGGCGCCTTCACCAGCTATGAGGTCGCACGCCAGTTCTGCCATTGTCGTGGCAGCAGCATCCGAGTGACGGAGCGCGGCGAGGACGTCGGCCGAGCGGAGAAGATTCCCCATGTCGCCGATCTGGCGTCTCTGGCGACGGTCCAACAGCCAGGCGCTTTTTCGTACTCTGGCGACAACCTCTGCGCTTGTGCCAAGGGTCATGACGGCAGCAATAGACCCAAGCAGATGCGTCGTGGGTGCCGACTGCAGGCTGAGGGCTATGGCACATGAGACGCTGGCCCCCGCGGCGGCAAGAAGCGGTGCCCCGGTTCGTCCGTTGAGGGCGAGCGCGGCAAACACACCCACAGATCCGGCTGCGGCGAACCATGGGTCTGCGTCGGTGACATAGACACCGACGCCGAGCAGGCCAATCAGGCCAACGGGTAGGACGACCGGCGCCTTCCCGAGTCCGCCTAGTGCAGGTGTGGAGACTGCGCCATAGGTGAAGGCGACGATGACAACAGCGACGAGCACAACGAGCAGAACTGACATCGACAGGGCGGGGATGGTAAGACCGCGAAAGACGAGGAGTGCGGCCATAACACCACCGGCTGCATAACCCAGGATCGGGTCATGGCTCGGATGAGGCACGGTGAGTTCGTCGCTGAGTTGGGACACCTATGGAATATCGGCAGCTGCGACCGTGCGCTTAGGCGTGTCTAAGCCAGGGGTCGTCCGAACGGCAACTCGTCGCGCCAAGTGGACAGGAACGACTCGGCAATGCGGCAAGCCCCAAGAAACGGGCCGTCCTGGTCGGCGGACGCCTGCACGGCAAGCGCCCCGAGGTGTTCGGCGGATTCGCCCAGCGCTTGTTCCAGCGAGGTCGCTGAGTTGTGGGCGGCGTGCGTTACAGCAGCGGTGGCGAGGAAGTCTGGAAGTACCGTCACCTGGCGTTTTGAGAGATTCGCGAGACCACGCGGCGTGATTGACAGGTCGGCCAGGCCCAGAACGTACTTTGCGCCTATGGCTGCTTCGTTGGTATGGGTTATCGCGGCCCGGGCGGTGTTCGGCAGGTAGAGGTCTGCCGGGAGTCCGCAGGCGTCGTGCTCGGCGCTGTTGAGGCCGAGATCGCCGCGGGCGATTGCGTCGAGTTCGTCCAGGCCAATTCCTGACTCATCGGTGTATGACTTGCCGCGGAACTCCACCCCTATGACTGTGCCTCCGGCTTCAATCCAGCGGGCGGCCGTCCTGATGTGGACGGCGCTAGCTGCCCCAAGAGTGAGACTGGCGCCCGAGATTCCCGAGAGCGCCGTCTCGGCGATTGCGCATGCACCGGCGGCTATGAGGGCGGCCGCCGCAGCGGGCCCCCTGGCGATCGAGTTTCTGGGATCGGCGCCGCGCAAGGCCGCGAAATCCTGTTCGTCGACGCCCCAAGCGGGATCAGGGTGGAAGATGTTCTGCTTGGCGATCGGCTCAAGTTCGCTCGTGAAGCTGCGGACTGTCTCCTCTCGGTCATTCACATCAACTTTGATGCCGCCGGCACCACCGCTGAGTTGTTTACCAACGAGAGCCAGCTTGTAGGTCTCGGCCCGGGCGTACTGCTTTGCCGTGGACTGTAGGACCTTCGGCCCAAGACGGACAGGGCCGAAGCACTGAATGCCGTCGAGATCGACGATGAACCAAGCGGGTACTGTCTGCAGCTTCGTGAGAGTCACATGAGCATTCTTGCTCAGGTGAGTGGCTCAGCGAAAGACGAATCTAGATCAG
>CAYUOD010000407.1:0-1303 GCA_964446225.1 uncultured Acidimicrobiales bacterium
GCTACTCGATGAGTCCGACTTCGCGAGCTACGGTCTCGATTGAGTCGTAGTTGCTGTTCTGGGTGGGGATGAACGAACCAGCAGAGAAGAACTCAAGAATCGCCGCCTGCTCTGGGTCGCTGGGATTGAGCTTCTCGAATGCCGCGAGAATCCGCTCGTCGATGTCGTCGCCGAAGCGCTCAGCGAGTGAAGACTGACTGACCCAGTGATAGTCGACGTAAGGGGGAGTCTGAAAGATCACCTGAACCTCATCGGTATTCACCTCTCCCGACTCGACTCGTGAGTTCCAGACCTGCTCGTTGAGCACGCCCGTCTCGTAGGTTCCGGCTTCGACGAGCTTGATCGTGCTGTCGTGTGAACCAGAGAAGCCGGGGTCACCATCAAGATCCGACAGTTCGACGCCGGCATCCATGAGAAAGGACTGTGGCATGAGGCGCCCAGAGGTCGAGGACTCTGACCCGAAGGTGAAGCTTCGCCCCGCTAGGACGCTCAAACCGGCAACATCGTCGAAGGGTTCGATACCTGAGTCTGTGCGTGCGATGAACACCGAACGAAACTCAGCATCGATGTCGCGTTGGGCGATTGCGTTTGAGCCCTCTACTTGCTGACGGGCCTGTACACCGGTGAGGCCTCCGAACCATACGAGATCAAGGTCGCCGGTCTTGAACTGCGTGACGGCTGCGTCATATTCGGCCACCGGGGAGTATTGCACCTCGACGCCGAGCTCCTCGCTGAGATAGTCGCTGAGCAGGTCGTAGTTTCGAGCGAGCAGGTCCGGGTCTTGATCCGGTATAGCGCCCACGACCAGGACTCCTTCGGCACCCGCGCTTCCCGAGTCGTCTGAGCAGGCGGCCGCAAGAAACGCGACCGCCGCCAGAGCGAGGATGAGCCTACGAATGGACATGTGTTGTATCACCAGTATCTATGTGCGCGTGTGAGCTGAGGATTTGAAGTTTCAAGCCTATAGAAGGATTATCTGACCTGACCCGGAGATAACACGACCTACGGCAGCCGCCGTGTGATCAGTCTCTTTGAGGCGTCGGAGGACTTCGTCAGTATGTTCGGCGTCGACGCCGAAGATGAGTCCGCCCGAGGTCTGCGCGTCCGCGAGAAGCAGAACGGCCAGTTCGTCGGGACCCTTGATATGGAGCCGGGGCGTGACGTAGTCCAGGTTTCGCATGCTGCCGCCGGGAACGACGCCGTCTTCAGCGAGTCCTCTGACTTCATCCAGAATCGGGATCGTGTCCACATCGAGTTCGACGCTCACGCCAGATTCCTCGGCCATGCGGCCGAGGTGACCAAG
>CAYUOD010000407.1:1403-3112 GCA_964446225.1 uncultured Acidimicrobiales bacterium
TCGTCGCTGGTTCCGGGGTTCAAATGGCGCACAACGTGCGCCAGCTCGCCTGGGGCAAGCTTGCACGCTCAGCCAGCGCCGTGGCTGTATTGCGTCAGTCGGTGTGTGTCATTCATCTCTTGAAACTAACAGCGTGACCGGTCGAGGTATTCCAAGCTGGGTCCAGATATTGCGTGATCAGAGATTGAGCGATCAGAGAATGCGTCCGGCGTCCAGATCTTCAAACATCCGCACTCCGCGTTTCCACATGGTGAGGAACAGCTCCTCGCCTCTCGCGTTGGAGGGATCCATTTGAGACATGCCGACGGTGCCAGTTATCCCCAGCAGAAGGCCCACCTTGCGCATCTGATCAAGCAGATCGGCTCTCTTTGGTACGCAGCCGCCCTCAGCGTCGAGAGTCTGGAGGTAGATGTCGATGAGTTCGTCCTGCATCTCAAGACGTGAGTCGCTGTCGAGGCTCAGCGCCATCAGGTAGTAGAGGTCGTATGATCCGGGCGCCCGGCCGATGACCTGCCAATCCAGAACTACAAAGCTGCCATCGTCCCGAAACAGGAGGTTGTCTGTGCGAAAGTCCCCGTGGATGAGCGTTGAGGGCACCGACCGCATCTCCTCGAAGTATTCGGGGATCATGTCGTAGAAGCGCACACATTTCTCGAACACATCTTGGGGGACAACTGCAGCGTATTTGTCCATCACAGCGTCTCTCACGTCGGGGTACATCGAGATGATGGCCTGCGTCCCAGCGCTGTCGATACCTTCAAGCCACCCGACATCATTCACCTTGTCTTGGAAGCCAGCATGAATGCGAGCCAGCTGCCTCACCATCGCCCGTGATTCATCCGGGGTCGGGCTGGATAGTTGGTCGCCTGGTCTGGCATCGCTGATGTCTTCGAGTAGCAGACACCACTGGTCGGTAGCGAGATCACCGCCGTTGTAGTGGCAAGCAGGGACTGGCACAGGGGAGTGGCCGGCGAGGTCCTTGTAGAAACCGGATTCCTTCTCGTAGAGCCTCATGAGACCGGCGACAAATCGTCCTCCGGGATCTTGTGTCGGAAGCTTCGCTATCAGCGATTGGGGTCCAGATACTGAGCCTTGATAGCCGAGCGTCAGACGGTGGACTTCCCCCATGAAGCCGGTGCCTTGGGCTATCTGTGTCGCCTCGACCGAGGAAACCGAGGTGCTGAGTACTTCGCTCAAAAAGTCGGCGGTGAGGTCGTCTGCGCTCGCGGGGATCTCCATAATTTGATGCTAGGGGACTTGGATTTCGCTTGCGCTGGATCTATGGCAGTCTCGTGCGATGGGTAGTTCTGAACGTGGAGTCGCCTTCTTGCGGGGCATCAATGTGGGAGGCCACCGGGTCACGGGGCCCGAGTTGGTCGAGATCTTCGTTGCGGCTGGTTGCGTCGACGTGGCGAGCTTCTTAGCGAGTGGGAATGTCGTGTTTGGTCACGACGCTTCACTTGATCGTGCACTCGGCGAGAAGCTGGAAGATGCGCTGGTTGCGTCGTTGGGGTACGCCGTGCCTGTCATTCTGCGGTCATCCGGGCAGGTAATGGTGCTGGCTGCCGTGACGCCGTTCGATGAGTCCGCGTTGGCTCGATCGACCGGTAAGCCGCAGATCATCATGTGCCTCAACGAGCCGTCGGAAGCGGCTGTGGCGACGCTCACTCACCTGGGCCTCGAGAATGATCTTCTCTTCGTCGAGGGTG
>CAYUOD010000408.1:0-3101 GCA_964446225.1 uncultured Acidimicrobiales bacterium
CGTTCGGGAACGCGACAATCACGGCCATAGACAGGGCCAGAGCAATGAGTTGTTTGGCTGGCAGTCCCACCATGAAAATGTTCGCCTGCGGCAACATGCGCGAGCCAACTCCCAACACAATTTCGGCAAGAAACAGCGCTGCCAGAGCTGGCATAGCTATCTGTAAGCCAGCGAATATGGTCCAGGTCACGCGTTCAACAAGAAGATCGGCGAGGCCAGCGTCAAGTGAGATTTGACCGTCCAAGGGGATGATCCTCGTGCTCGCATAAATACCAGCCATCAGAAATCGATGGCCGCCCATGACAAAGAAAAGCATGATTGCCACCTGATCAAACAACCTGGCGAATACCGATACCCGCGTGCCTGTGAGGGGATCAAACTGCTGTGCCATTGATAGTCCAGATGCCATATCCATCTGTGCCCCTGCGATCACAAACGCGTAGAAGAGCATGCCTGTGAAGAACCCCAACACAATGCCAATAGCTATGTTGGTAAGCACTATCGCGAGAAGTTCTGCAACGCCCAGACCACTCCCAAGTGGCACGGTCAAAAACAACGCGAGCCCCGCGGTAATGCTCAACCGACCAACCGCGGGCACCCGCTTGTTGAGAATCGGAGAAGCGAGGACGAACGCACCAATGCGCACAAACGCTGCGATGTAACCAAGAATCCAACCAGAGTTGAGAACGAGGTCGAGGTCAGCCACGGGTTACAGAAACTCGGGGATGCGAATCCAGAGATCCTCGACCCAGGTCGTGAGCTCTGTCATCATCCAACCACCGGCAAACATGAGAATGAGGGCGGCACCAATCAACTTCGGCACGAAGGTGAGCGTTGCTTCCTGGATCTGGGTCACCGTCTGTATAAGGCTCACAAACACACCCAGAACCAGACTGACCATCAGCATCGGACCAGCCAGCTTCGCTGCGAGCGTGAGAGCGCTACCTACGATCTCCAAAACGGTTGATTCATCCATAATTTCTCCTACGTCAGCTGTACCGACGCGACCATCGACCCAATGACCAGGGCCCAGCCGTCTACAAGTACGAACAACAAAAGCTTGATCGGCAACGAGATGAAAACCGGAGGCAGCATCACCATTCCCATGGACATCAGCACAGACGCCACCACGAGGTCGATCACCAGGAATGGAATGAAGATCACGAATCCAATGGTGAAAGCGGTGCGGAGTTCACTCAACATGAACGCTGGCACCAAGGTGCTGGCTTTGACGTCTGACGGCTCGGCTGGCGCGGGCTCATCGGCAAGCTTGTAAAACAAGCGCAGATCGTCCTCATCGGTCTGAGCGAGCATGTAGGTCTGCAGCGGTGCGTAGGCAAGGCCCAGGGCCTCGCCCTGCTCCAACTCGCCAGCCAGTAGTGGCTGTATAGCGTCCTCATTGATCTGGGAAAGAACAGGAGCCATCACAAAGAAGGTGAGGAACAACGCCAGGCCCATGAGGACCTGATTCGGTGGAATCTGCTGTGCACCCACTGCGTTCCGCGTAAGAGACAGAACGATCGCGAAACGCGTGAACGAGGTCATCATCAGCATGATGCCCGGAGCAACTGATCCAACAGTCAGCAGCAGCACGATCAACACCGAGCGACTGAGTCCAGAGTCGTCACTCGTCACTGTCACGTTCACAGCAGCGGGCTCGCTCGGTTCTGCGACGACCACGGTGGGTTGCACCGAGTCATCGGCCGCGCGTTCCGCGCGCTCGACGCCTGGTGACAGAGCCGGGGTCTCTTCGGGAGTGGCTTGTGCTGTCTCAGGACTCTCCTGAGCCGAGACTGAGCCAGCCGAAAAGATCAGCCAGATTGCACCGACCACCAGCAGAACGACGGTACGAAGAAGTATGCGCCTAGCTACGCTGAGCATGGACCGGCACCTGCGACGGGGCACGCAGCGTCATCGCCTGTACCCGTCGGAGAAGGCCGTTCCGTGGCCGAGATGAGGTTCCGATCCCTGGAATCTCTGTTTGATCCTGCCAATCCACATCGCTGCTCTCAGCGAGCAGCGATGAAACTGAAGAACTGCTGGTGAATTGGCTGAGTTCTGCGTCGAGGCCCTGTTGAGGCAATGACTCGACCGCGTCAGTAGTCAGATCGATGACCTCTGGACTCCCCTGGAGTTCACTGAGCAGCGAGATTCCGTGTTCGGTGACGCCGACGAGAAAACGGCGGGAGTCTGCCTCGACGATGCACACCACTGCACCACGGCTCACACCGGTTCGGCCCGCGATCTTGATTGCGCTCTTCGTAGCGGTCACGCCGCCTCGATGTGTCCACCACTTCAACGCGAGCAGCGCCGCGATAATGACACCAAATGACAACGCCAGGCGCAGCAAGGATGTCATGTCCAGTTGATCCCCCATGAATCCTCAGTCCCTCGGCTCACGCAGTGCGAGCTTCGTCTCGCACCAGATCATGAGATCGGCCGATCGGAGGGATCCAGTACTTCACTGACCCTCACACCCAGTTCGTCATCAACAACAACCACGTCACCTCTGGCCACGAGTGTCCCGTTGATCAGCACATCAACAGGCGCTCCGGCTGGGCGATCAAGCTCGACGATGCTGCCCTCGCTGAGTTCAAGCACATCCTTGACGATCATGGAAGTGTGGCCCAACTCAACCGTTACTGTCAGGGACACATCAGCCAGCAGACTCAAGTCCGCTGGAGCCATAGAGGCCGCGGCCGACTGCGCGAGATCTGGATAAGTGACGGGCTGCACTGCCACTGCAGCCGGCGCCATTGCCGGAGCAGGAGCAGGTGCTGCCGCCGGACCCGGCGGCGCCACTGGCGGAGCCTGCACTGGATCCGGTGCAGCAGCCACTGATTCGACGACGGGCTCAGAAGAGCTGGCAACTTCGTTGAGAGTTGTCTCCACGGCACTCTGCCCGCTTCCTCCACCCATGCCAGCCATAACTCGTTCGACAAGTTGGTCTGAAAGACCCGGCGCCATGATCCAGGACAGTTGCCCATGGAACTCATCACCAATGAAGATCTCAAAGACAATGCTCAGCCGATCGGCTTCAATTTCTCCAGCAAGAGATGAACCTTCGGTCATCGTCAGAACCGGCGGCGTGATGTCGACAA
>CAYUOD010000409.1:0-1852 GCA_964446225.1 uncultured Acidimicrobiales bacterium
GAGTTGTAGAGGCTGGACTTGCTGAGGCCGGTGGCTGCCATGATGTCGGCCATCGAAGTGCCTTCGTAGCCTTTTTGCCAGAACAGCTGTATGACCGCTTGCATGACCGCTTCACTGTCGTATTCGACCGGTCTTCCGGGCATAGCCGTCGTACTCATATACCCGAACATACCACTTCGCGCAGGAATTGAACCGGTCAGGCCAGAAATATCAAAAATATTGGACCAATTGGTCCAAACTGGCTGTCACTCGTCTATATTGGACCGATCAGTCCAAGCATCGGCCTATCCGGAGAAGTCCAAATGACCGCAACTACTCAACTCAGTTCGGGGCAAGCTACGCCCGAACGTGATCCCCGGCGCTGGTTTGTGCTGGCGGTGATGTCCCTCGGAACGCTCATAGTGTTCCTGGACACCACGGTGATCAACACGGCCCTGCCGTCTATCGCCGTCGACCTTCAAGCCTCGACCTCTCAGCTGCAGTGGGTCATCGACTCATACGTGCTGGTGCTTGCTGGCCTTCTCATGTTGGGCGGTTCGCTTGGTGACCGTTACGGACGCAAGAAGTGGATGGCTATTGGTCTTGTGACCTTTGCCATTGGCTCCGCGATCGGCGGTCTTGCCGACAGCATCGAGCAGCTCATTCTCGCCCGTGGAGTACAGGGCCTGGGTGCCGCGATGGTGCTGCCAGCAACCCTTTCGATCGTTACCAACGTGTTCGACCGCGATGAGCGTCCTAAGGCAATTGCCATCTGGACTGCCGTCAGCGGCATGGGCATCGGTCTCGGCCCTGCCGTCGGTGGCTACCTCGTTGAGCAGTACGACTGGCCGGCCTCGTTCTGGATTCACATTCCGGTTCTGTTTGTTGGGCTGGTCGGATTGATCTGGGTCGCAGAATCCAAGGACTCTCGCCAGGTGGGTCTTGATATTCCGGGCGCGGTCTTTGGCACACTCGGGATCAGTGCTCTCGTCTATGGAGTGATCCAGGGCGGCGAGCAGGGCTGGACTTCGGGCATCATCATCACCGCCTTCGCCGTGTCGATCGTCTCGCTGGCCCTGTTCGTTCAGGTCGAGCGCACGTCGTCGTCTCCGATGCTGCCGCTGCAGTTCTTCAAGAAGAAGGACTTCACCGGATCCGTGCTCTCGCTTGGTCTGATGTTCTTCAGTGGCATCGTGCTGTTCTTCTTCCTGACGCAGTTCCTGCAACTCGTGCAGGGACGCAGCCCGTTCGAAGCTGGCATGTTGGTGTTGCCGAATGCGGCCTTCATCATCCTTGGATCTGGGCTGGGTCAGGTTGCGGCCAAGCGCATTGGTCCCCGCATCACGCTCATGGCGGCAATGTCCATCATGACGATTGGTGTGCTGTGGTTTACCACCCTTGATGCTGACGTATCTGGCGGCCAGATCATCGCGATGATCTCGGTGTTTGGGTTCGGGTTCGGCATCGGTGCGGCTCCGCTCACCGACATGGTCATGGCTGCGGTGCCCGTCGAGGACGCTGGAGTGGGCTCTGCGGTGAACGACATCTCCCGTGAGCTGGGCGCTGCGCTTGGTGTGGCGACGATCGGCTCGTTCGTATCGGCGCTGTACCGCAGCAACATCTCAGACTCGTTGGATGGTGAAGTGCCAGGTGAGGTCGTCGAGGCGGCCCAGGAGGGCCTCGGCGCAGTGACGTTCCTGTCGCAATCGCTGCCAGCGGACGTCGCAGCTACCACTGTGGATGCGGCCAACGTTGCCTTCCTCGACGCCATGACTACCGGATTCTGGCTGTCGGCTGGCGTGCTCGCCGTCGGCGTGGTGTTAGCTGGTTGGCTGCTGCCGGCCAAGATGCGCACGGTCCAGGTCGAGCGCGA
>CAYUOD010000409.1:1952-3094 GCA_964446225.1 uncultured Acidimicrobiales bacterium
GCCGATCCAACCTTCACGGTGACGCCTTCGAGTTCTTGTGCCCGTGCCCAGTTCGCACCGCGAGCCCGCCGCATGAGCTTGCGGATCCTCGCACCGGACCACTGTTCAACGGCCTCATGCCATGGCCCACCGGGCTGCGAGCGCTCGTCGTCCAACAGGCTGATCACGGCTAGTCCGGCGGCGGCCCAGATGTCTTCGACAAGCGGTGGGCTCAGCTTTTCGACTCTGGTTGCCATCTGGAGCGCAAGGGGAGAGTCCGAGGTCATCTGTCTGTTCTAGTCGGTGGGCCAGTAGTGGTGGATCGCCAATCTGAACTGTTGCCCCGGTCGATGAGATGGCGCACAAATATCACCACGCCTCGGCCGGACTGTTGGCGTAGCGTCGCTGGCATGACAGATACAAAGACCGCCCTCGTGACTGGCGCTGCCAGCGGCATTGGCAGGGAGCTCGCCAGAGAGCTCGGTGTGCGGGGTTACGAACTGGCGCTGACCGACATCGATGCAGAGGGACTCGATGTCGTCTCGTCTGAGCTCTCTGCCAAGCTGGCGCTTCAAGCTGATGTGGCCGACGCCGAGGCGATGCAAGAGTTGGCGGACCAGGGGGGTCCGGTTGATCTGCTGTGTCTGAACGCAGGTATCACAGGGTCCAACATGGGGCCTCCGTGGGAGAGTTCTGCCGACGAGTGGCAGCAGGTTCTTGGCGTGAACCTGGTTGGTGTAGTCAATGGTCTGCGGGCTTTTGTGCCTGGCATGGTCGAGCGCGGGGTGCGATCCAACATCCTCATTACGGCTTCAATGGCCGGCACGTTGACGTGGCCTGGCGGTGGGCCGTACATCGCATCCAAACATGCGGTGCTGGCCGTGGCAGAACAGGCGGCCCTTGAGCTGAGCGACTCGGGTATTTCGGTCACGGCGCTGTGCCCGGCGCTGGTGCGCACGGCGATGTCCGCCGAGGGTGAGGATCCTGCTGTTACAGCTGCTCGTGGGTTGAAGGCCGTCGCCGCTGGGCGCTTCGCTGTTGTCGACGACGAGTGGTCGTCGGCTATTCGAGCCCGTGCCGAAATGCTGGTGAGTGGCGATCAACCCCAGATCCCGAATCCGGACTGAGGGCCGAGGTCGAAAAGTCTTCCGCGGAAGACTTTT
>CAYUOD010000410.1:0-3071 GCA_964446225.1 uncultured Acidimicrobiales bacterium
GCGTGAGCGAGATCTCGCCGACTCCGATGATGCGTCTCGGTGCTGCGGTGCACAGCGTGCGGGCCGTTTCGAGCGCGCAGCTTCGCGAGATTGCGGACAGCATGACGGAGCGGCCCCTTCATGTCCATCTGTCCGAACAGAGGAGCGAGAACGAGGACTGCCTCGCGGAGACCGGCCTGACGCCTACTCGTTTGCTGGACAGCGTCGGCCTGCTTGGGCCTCGCACGGTGGCGATTCACGGTACTCACCTCTCAGCTGACGATGTCAGCACGATTGCGAGCTCGGGTACGGGAGTCTGCTTCTGTCCAACAACCGAACGTGACCTTGCTGACGGCATCGGTCCTGCCCGCCAGCTTGTGGATGGCGGATCACCACTCAGTCTTGGCAGCGACAGCCACGCCGCTATCGACTTGTTTGAGGAGGCGCGGGCGGTGGAGCTCAATCAGCGCCTCGAGACCAACGTGCGCGGCGGACTCGGTCCTGAACAGCTGCTCAAGGCTGCCACCGCTGGTGGCGCTCGCGCGCTGGATTGGGACACTGGCGCAATTGCCCCCGGGCTGTTGGCGGACTTTGTCTCGGTCTCGTTGGACTCGATCCGCATGGCGGGAGCGATCCCCTCGACTGCGGTGGCTCACACAGTTTTCGGGGCGGCTGCAGCCGACGTTTCGGATGTCGTTGTTGGCGGGCGCGTGGTTGTCAGACAGGGTCGGCACCAGCTCATTGATAACCCAGCGAGGGATCTGCACGCCGCGGTTACCGGACTCTTCGAGGAGGCACTATGACGACGGTGATTCGCAATATCGGGAGACTCTTCACGGCGAGCCCGGAGGGCGTTCTTGAGGATGCCTGGTTACTCATGGCGGATGGCGAGATCGTGAGCACAGGGGTTGGCCAGCATTCGGGAGCCGATCGAGAAATAGATGCCGGGGGAGCGCTCGTCACCCCGGGTCTCATCGACGCGCACACGCATCCGGTGTATGTCGGCGACCGCTTTGATGAGATTGCTCGGCGCAGTGCCGGTGCCACTTACGCAGAGATTGCGGACTCAGGTGGAGGAATCGGAGCGACGCTGCGAGCTACCCGATCGGCAGCCAGGGACGATCTTGAAACAGCGGTGCGCGGCCGTCTGGGCAAGTGGCTGGAACAGGGCACGACGAGCGTTGAGGTCAAGACCGGCTACCAACTGACCAGGGAAGGTGAACTTGGCGACGTTGCCATGTTGGCGGCCTTGAGCAGCTCTGATGGGCTGCCTGACCTATCGGTGACTTTCCTGGGAGCGCACGCGGTGCCCCCCGAGATGACCGGCAGGGCCGACGACTACTTGGTACAGGTGGCGGCCTGGTCCACAGAGGCCAAGAACAGTGGGGCCACGTCCATCGATGTGTTCTGCGACCTGGGGTACTTCACGGTCGATCAGGCTCGCCGTGTTCTGCGTGCAGGCTCTGCCAACGGGCTCGTGCCACGCATCCACGCCGATGAGCTTGCACACACCGGCGGGGGGCTCTTGGCTGCAGAGCTTGGAGTGCGATCAGCCGATCACCTTTTGTTGTGTGACGACATTGATGCTGCCGCGCTTGCCGCAGCGGGCGTGGTCGCAACGCTGTGTCCGGTGACGGCGCTCGCGATGGGTGAGATGCCTCCGGTCAGTATGTTTGCCGATCACGGAGTCACGATTGCCCTTGGCACCGACCACAATCCCGGGATGTCAGGCACCTCATCGATGAGCCTCATCGTCGGACTGGGTGTGCACGCGTTCGGTATGTCGGTCGATGAAGCCCTGCGGGCAGCAACTGCTGGCGGCGCTGCGTCTCTTGGGTTTGAGGACCGCGGGCAGATTGCCCCCGGAAAGCGGGCGGACCTCGTTATCTGGTCGGCCGACCACGAGGGGGCGTTCGCCTGGGAGCTGGGCCTGCTGCCCAGCCGAGTCTTTCTTGAAGGAGTGGAAGTATGACCCACGTCATTCTGCGGGGCCATGGCCTCACGCCCGAGGACGTGCTCGCCGTTGCTCGTGATGGCGCCAGGGTGGAGCTCGCTCCCGAGGCCGCGGCCGCAATGGCAAAGAACCGTGAACTCGTTGATGAGATGGATCGTTCGCCTGATCCGATCTACGGCATCTCGACGGGCTTCGGAGCCCTTGAGAACACGAAGATTCCGCCTGAGAAACGCATCGCTCTTCAAGTCGGGCTTATTCGCTCCCACGCGGCGAGCATGGGCGACCCCGTGGAGGAAGAGGTCGTTCGTGCGTTGATGCTGTTGCGGGCCCGGACCCTGGCCATGGCCATTTCTGGAGTGCGGCCGGTGATCGTTGAACGCACCTTGGACCTGCTCAACAACGGCATCACACCGGTGGTGCGCGAGTACGGCTCGCTTGGCGCCAGTGGCGATCTGGCTCCGCTGGCTCACTGTGCGTTGGCTCTCATCGGCGAGGGTCGCGTGACTGTCGGGGGCGTCGAAATGGACGCCGCAGATGCGCTGGCCGCTGCCGGATTGCAGCCAGTGGACATCCAATCCAAAGAGGGGCTGTCGCTCACGAACGGCACCGACGGCATGCTCGGCATGTTGTTGATGGCCTGTCACGATATCCGTCAGTTGTTGCGCACCGCTGAGGTCGTTGCGTCGATGAGTATCGAAGCGCTGCTTGGGTCGGCTGGGCCGTTCGCCCCTGAATTGCAGGCCCTTCGCCCACATCCGGGCTTGGAAAGAAGCGCGGCCAACATGGTCAAGGTACTCGAGGATTCTGAGATCGTCGCTTCCCATCGCGATGACGGGGAGAAGGTGCAGGATGCGTACTCGATGCGTTGTGCTCCGCAGGTAACCGGAGGCGCACGTGACACGCTGCGGTTCGCCGAAGAGGTCGCGGCCCGTGAGTTGGAGTCCGCCATTGACAACCCGGCGGTGTTGGATGCAGGCCGTGTCGTCTCAAACGGTAACTTCCACGGCGCACCGATTGCCTACGTGTTGGACTTCCTCGCGATTGTCACGACCGACGTGGCCAACATCGCCGAGCGGCGCGTTGACCGTCTGCTGGATCACACCCGATCGGCCGGCTTGCCGCCCTTCCTGGGCGATGA
>CAYUOD010000411.1:0-3066 GCA_964446225.1 uncultured Acidimicrobiales bacterium
TGATGACCCGCACCATGCCGCAATGGAACTCGCCCAGTTGATTGCGACCAAGAGTCCCTCAGCGATCCGTTACGCCAAGCGCCTCTTGGATATGGCTGGCCGCGTGAGTCTCGGCGAAGGATTCGAGCAAGAGGCGCAACTGCAGACCCAGCTCATTGGTTCTCCCAACCAGATCGAGTCCGTGATGGCCAACTTCGAGAAGCGTCCGCCGAAGTTTGCGGATTTCAACGAGGCGTAGATCCACCCGCATCAAGAGGTCCGGTCTAGAGGCACTTCTCTCGCACCGCGTTTGAGACAAGTGCTGCGAATGAGCGGGCCCCCTCAGCGTTGAGGTTGTAGCTGCTGTCGGGATGCAGGGCTGCGTTGCCCGCGATTGACGACCAGCGGGCGAGGTAGGCGTTGGCGACTAGTGAAACTTGACTGTCGATTGCGTCATTGACCTCTGGCAGCCTGCCCGAGATCTCCTGGGCATCCACCCACACGACGCAATGGGCGCCCGTCAGGTGAGAGAGCGCACCTCTGACCATGAGTTCATAGCCAGCAGGGAGATTGAAATCGGCACTTCCGAGAGCGACAACGACGATGTCGCTCTTGCTCAGCTGGAGGCCCTGCTGAGCAAGCGTCTCCTGGGCCTCGGCCAAGCCGACGGTCTCCTCGGCGACAACGCTAACAAGAGCAGGAGCGAGCGCTGCCCGCAACTGCTTGTCGGCTTGGACCACAAGCGAATCGCCAATGATGGTGACCTGGTACAACTCCAGCAGGTCGGGCTGAGGCTCGGACCGGGGTGTGGACTGCGTGACCGGTACAGCGGCGGTCGCCGGAGCCATGGGGAGTGTCGTAGCAGGAGCGGTCGTGGTGGTGGGCGTAGGAGCAGTGGGCAGTGAGGGGCCGGGCTCTGGCGCAGATGAACGCAGCTGAGCAGAATCCTGGGCGCCTGCGTTCGTGCGAGGGGAGACGAGAAAGTAGCCAGCTACCACGCTGACCACGAGCAACACCCCTAGAGCAATCGTGATGCGGCCGCGCCAGTCGCGTTTGGGTTTCGCCCGGCGGCGTGGACTGCTCGCGACCCGGGCTGTGGGATGCGGGCGTTGGGGACTCAGGTGCTTGACCACGAGCTAGGCGCTGTAGGCCTCTTCGGCACTGCGTTCAGAGAGGTCGATGGCTGGTGACTTGGAGCGGATCCACATTTCGGTCTCGTGCCAACGAATATGGCTCACAATCTTGATCTCAAAGCTCAGGTCACTCATGGAGCCAACCGCCCGTGTGATGTCATCAAGGCTCGCTGGACGAGTGATCCACTCACTGAGAGGTGCGCTTGGGCGTAGGTCGATGCCGTCCAGAGCACGGTCCGTCAGAACCACGAGCGGTATCGCCGCTAGGGCAGCCTCATCGCGGATTGTGTCCACGAGGGTGTCGTTGTCCCCGTCGTTGAGGTCCAGCACGACAAAGCCCGGCAATTCGCCGTCCGCCATGTTCGCCGTGAGGAAGCGCAGGGCGTTCGCTGATCCCTCAACGGAATGCACGATGTTCGACAGGCGGCGCAGTCTCAGGCGATCATCGGTGTGGCGATGATCGTTGATGTTGCCCCTCACGAGCAGGATGCTGATCGGTGTAATGCCGTCGTTCATGGTCACGCCTTGGTGAGATGTCGGTAAACGCGAAGTCGGCCGCAGTAGACGCTGCCTAAGCTGCACACATGCCAGGAATGCAAAAGATGACAGCTGGGCAGATCGCCGAAGACCTCGAGTTCGCCCGTGGGCTTATGGTCCGGGTAGGCAAGCTCACGCAGCGCTGGTTCAACGATCCGGCTCTCGAAGTCACGGACAAACAGGACGGCACGCCAGTGACTCAGGCCGATCGCGCCGCGGAACGTCTGGTACGTGAGGAACTTGCCGGCTACTCACCAGCAGACACCGTGCTTGGCGAGGAGGAGGAAGACACGCTCGGAACCTCTGGCCGACGTTGGTACGTGGATCCCATAGACGGGACGCAGGGATTTACCCGCGGAGTGCCTCTCTACGCGAATTTGCTCGCGCTCTACGACGCCCGCGGACCGGTGTTGGGTGTCATCAACCTTCCCGCGACGTCTGAGGTGGTCTACGCAGGGCGCGGCACGGGTTGCTTTTGTAACGGTGAGCCGGTGCGCGTCTCGCAGAGGGCAACTCTGCGCGGGGCGCTCATCACTGCCTCAGGGTATGAGTACTTCCCCGAGGAGTGTTTGACCGCAGTGCGGCGTTCGGGCGCTCACCTGCGTACCTGGGGCGACGGCTACGGCTACGCGATGGTTGCGACCGGGCGGGCCGAGATCATGGTCGACTCGGGTGTGTCCCCGTGGGACCTTGCGCCCATTCCGGTCATTCTGAGCGAGGCGGGCGGGCGCTTCAGCTCCTGGTCTGGCGCCCCTGGGATTGAGTCTTCCAGCGGGCTTGGCACCAACGGACTTCTTCACGCTGAGATGCTCAGGCTCCTCGGCTGACGGATCGCATATCCCAGTTTCGGTCGAGAACCCAGCCGCGGCTAGATTCGGGCCGCGACCACAGGGGGCCCTATGAATGAAGTGACGAGTGAAACGCGCGACGGAGTCGCCATCATCACGCTCAACGCTCCGCAGAGAAGAAACGCGATCTCTCTGAGGATGTTGAACGAAATATCGGGCGCTCTGCTGGTCGCCGAGAACAATCGGGACGTGCGCTGCGTGATACTCACCGGTGCTGGCTCAGTATTTTGCGCTGGTCTGGATATGGCCTCAGCTGCCAAAGGTGAAGGCATGCTCGCCGGGCTGAGTTCGGGAGACGGTCCGCCGCCCGGCGAGGTGAGCTTGCGCGATATCCCACCCATCGTGCTCCACAAGATGGACACGCCAACGATCTGCGCCATGAACGGCGGAGCAGCGGGCTACGGAATGGATCTGGCCTACTGCTGCGACATGCGTGTGGCTGTTCCGCGCGCCAAGCTGGCCATGGTGTTCACCGCCCGGGGCATCCTGCCCGAGAGTGGCGGCACCTGGTTGCTGCCCCGGCTTGTGGGGTGGGCCAAGGCCTCTGAGCTGCTGTTTACCGCGGCCAC
>CAYUOD010000412.1:0-3059 GCA_964446225.1 uncultured Acidimicrobiales bacterium
AGGACGCCAAGGGCGACGCGGCAATCGGAACCACCCGGCGGGGAATCGGTCCTGCTTACTCAGACAAAGCCTCTCGCGTAGGGCTGCGTATCGAAGATCTGTTCAACCCAGAAGTGTTCAGGCAGCGTCTGGCGGTAGCCGTCATTGACAAGAACCTGATGCTCTCGGCGATGGGTGAGGATCCCATTGACGTGGCTGAAGTAGCAGATCTCTATCTGGGAGAAGTTGCTGACAAGGTGAGGCCGTATCTGGCGGACACGGTGGATCTCATCAATAGCGCACTCGAGACCCAGCAGCATGTGCTGTTCGAGGGCGCGCAGGCCACTTTCCTCGACCTGGATCACGGCACCTATCCGTTCGTGACATCTTCGAATCCGGTGGCCGGTGCGGCAACGGTTGGAGCCGGCGTCGGGCCACAGCATCTCAATCGAATCATCGGCATCGTCAAGGCGTACCTCACTCGTGTTGGAGCGGGTCCGTTTCCGACTGAGTTGTTCGATGATGACGGCGACCGTATGGTCGATATCGGCGCCGAGTATGGGACGAACACCGGGCGACGGCGCCGAGTGGGCTGGCTGGATCTCGTCATGTTGCGGCAGGCGGTTCGCTTGAACGGCCTCACCGAGTTGGCGATCACCAAATTGGACGTGCTCGACACTTTCGAAACAATAAAGGTCTGCGACGCCTACATGGTCGACGACAAGAAAGTGCTCCACATGCCTCAGAGCACGCTCGACCTTGAGCACGCCGAGCCGAATCTGGTTGAGTTCGCTGGCTGGCAGACCGATCTTTCGGGCTGTCGTACGCCTCGGGATCTTCCTGCCCAGGCCGCCGAGTACCTGGCGTTCATCTCAGATCAGGTCGGTGTGCCCATTCACCTGGTGTGCGTGGGCCCGGACCGTCAGCAATACCTGACATATTCCGGCTAGGCCGGTCGCGGCCGACTCGTCAGGGGTTTTGCAGCTCTTCGAGTAGTCCTGCGGAGTTCAGATCCAACGCTGCGGTGAAATGCCTTGTGGTGAGCACCTGGATGAGCTCTACGCCTCGCTCGTTGCCTTGATCGATCATCACTCCGTTCACCGGAACGACTGTGCAGACCATGTGACAGAGTCGGTAGTCGCTCCAAGCCTCATCGAACGAGTAGTCGCTAACACCCAGTTCAACGAGCTTGTCCACGTACCTTTGCACGAGATTCCGCTCATGGGCTCGACGGTTCTCGATCGTGAGGCTGCCACCCAGGAAGTAGGCCAGATCGTAGGTGCCCCTGGTACGCACACTGACTTGCCAGTCGATGGGGATGACATCACCGTTTTCGTCAAAGAAGATGTTGTCCAAGCGAAAGTCGGTGTGCGCAACGGTGACTGGTCCGTCCATGACATGGTGGAGCAGCCAGGTGAAATTCTCGCGGATAAGGACCCCGAGTTCTTTGCCTCCTTCGGGGAGATGGTTGCCGAAGATCTGCAGGAAGGGTTCCCACCCGTGCTCGTACAGGTCAGCAGCCTTCAGTGTGATCTCGTCATTGCCGTAGGGCATGAACGACAACGCTTCGGTGTCGACGTCGTTCCAGAATTTGGCGTGCATTGTCGCCATCCAGTCGATGACACTTCTTGTACGTTCAAGGTCAAGTCCGGCGACCTGATCTGACATGCCAAGGTGTGAAAGGTCCTCCATGACAATGGCGAATCGCGCTTGCTCTGGAGACCTCTGCATGCCATAGATCACCGGCGTTCTGCCCGGCACGTCGCGTGCAACATGTTCGTAGAAAAGAAGCTCTCTTTCGTAGAACGAAAAGGCCATTGCCATTGCCCGGTTCTCTGGTACGTGCGACTGCAGTTTCACGACCACCGAGGCTGGTGCTTGTGGATTCGCGTCCGCATACACGATCTCGATACGGGCCAGATCGGCGAGTATCCCGACGCCGATGCCAACCCGCTCAGACGAGATGTTCTCGATCCTGCCAGCGGTGAGGTGGCCTCCCGAGCGCAATATCTCTGCGAGCCATACAGCATCCACGTCGTCGATATGGTCCGGAATATCTGTGGTGTCTGTCATCAATCCCCCATGTCCGTCGACAAGTGGGCAACAGTGTTGCACGATCCAGCGCACCGAGGCACTTCGAAGGTACGCGAGAATCAGAGGGTCGATCTATCCAAGGAGCCGCAATGCCCTCCAGCGTCCCCAATGTGCTTGCCAGTAGGTACGCCAGCGCGGAGATGACGGGCTTGTGGTCCGCGCAGTCCAAGGTGCGCAGCGAACGATGGTTCTGGTTGGCAGTTCTTCGTGCTCAACAGACGGCTGGTCTTGAGGTGGGTGAGTCGGTCATCGCCGACTACGAGCGTGTCGTGGACGCAGTGGATTTGGATTCCATAGCGGCCCGCGAGCGTGTTTGCCTGCACGACGTGAAGGCGCGTATCGAGGAGTTCAACGCGCTTGCTGGACATGAGCAGATTCATAAGGGGCTGACGTCCCGCGATCTCACCGAGAACGTGGAGCAGGCCCAGATTCGCGCTGGACTTGAGATCGTGCGAGGGCGGGCCCTTGCAACCCTGGTCGTGATGGCTGGTCGGGCAGCTGAGTACGAGGGTCTCGCGCTGGCTGGCCGAAGCCACAATGTGCCAGCTCAAGTCACGACTTTCGGTAAGCGGATAGCGAACGCCGGAGAGGAACTGCTCGTCGCGTACGGACGCCTCGCCGAGCTGCAGTCAAGGTTTCCGCTGCGGGGCCTGAAGGGTCCGGTGGGCACGCAACAGGACCTGCTGGATCTGCTTGGATCTGAGGCACTTGTAGACCAGGTCGAGGCTGAGGTTATGGCTTCTCTCGGCGGCGGGTCTGTCTTTACCAATGTGGGGCAGGTGTACCCACGGTCCTTGGATCTGGATGTCGTTTCAGCTCTTGTTCAGTTGGGCTCTGGCCCCGCGAACCTTGCGAAGACTCTGCGGCTCATGGCGGGCCAGGAGCTCGCGACCGAAGGCTTTCGGCCAGGGCAGGTCGGTTCGTCCGCGATGCCGCACAAGATGAACTCTCGGTCCAGCGAGCGAATCGGTGGATTTGTGACGCTG
>CAYUOD010000413.1:0-3058 GCA_964446225.1 uncultured Acidimicrobiales bacterium
TCCGAGACCACAACGGCCTGTCCCTCAAGTGAGAGCCAGTGCCGGCCGTCCACCTGGCAGACCGTCGCTCTGCAACCTTGCCCCACATGGCGCAGCTTGTGCGCACCTTCCCAGGTGATGACCCGCAGGAGTCCGGCGTCTGCGTCCCAGGTGAAGCCCACCGGTGTGACGTGGATACCCCCACCCAGGCGTGGCAGCGAGAGAGTGGCGAGATGCCGCTCGGTGACGAAGTCCGTAGCGAACGGATTTAGATCTGCCTGGTTGGATGCCATAGGTTCAGCATGACATCCAACCAGGCGTGTACCCGACGAATTACCGATCGGTTACTCGAAGGCGATGGCGTCGAGCACGTTCATTTTGCCTGCTCTAATGGCTGGCCAGAGGCCTGCGAGAAGCCCAACGAGTGTGGCGACAAGCACGATTACGAACAGCCGCACGAACGGTATTGCGAAATCGCTCACCACAGACTCGGGCAGGGCGGTAACAGCGACCCAGCCGAATATCACGCCCACCGTTGTTCCCATGAGCGCACCGAAGGCACACACAACGGCACTCTCCCAGCGGATCATGCTTCTGGTTTGGCGTCTACTCATGCCGACGGCTCTGAGCAATCCGATCTCTCGCGTCCGCTCGAAGACCGACAGGGACATCGTTATGGCAACTCCGAAGAAGGCGATGATGATGGTCAGCAGCAACATCATGAAGATGAAGAGCAGTCCCTGGTCGATCTGGGCGCCGACGTCCCGCTTGTACTCGTCGGCATCCTGGATCTTGATTGACGGATTCGTTTCCTTGACCGTTTCGAGCGCTGCCCGACCTTCGTCTTCGGATACGCCGTCGGCCAGAGCAACGCCGATGAACAGGTCACCGCCCGGAGCTGAATGCTCGTTTATGAGATCGGTGTCCATTACATAGTTCGTGAACAAGGCTGCATTCGAGTAGATGGCACCGACGGTGACAGATTCGGTCGTACCGTCCACGAAGCTCACCATGACTTCATCGCCGACCTCCGCAGCGAGGTCTGCCGCGGGGTCTTCGTGGAGCAGGATGGTGTTCGGGTCATCGAGCCCTGCGAGCGAGCCAGACACGAGGTCGGGGTCGAAGCTGCCATCGAGTGTCTCAAGCTGCGTCACGATCACGTCTTTGGTGTCGTCGTTGATTTGCACCTGGGTCAGCCTGAATGCGGATACTCCCTCAACCTCGGCGAGGTCAGCCATTTTTAGGGCCACATTCGAGTTGATCTCCGTCTGTGCGACTTCGTGGGTGATGAAGAACTCGGTCTGAATCGAGTTGTCCAGCAGATCTGTCAGCGTGGCTTTGATGGACTGGCCGACGACCGTAACCGTGGCCACGAGCGCAAGACCGATAACAAGGGCGGAAGCGGTGGTGGCTGTCCGCTGTGGGCTGCGCGCGGCGTTCTCCTTGGCCAGATTCGCTTCGCGTCCGAGCCACGGCAGCACGCGAACTCCCAGGCCGAGGGCCGACACGACCGGCTCGACGATGAAGGCTGCAAGCATCGAGATGCCGAGAAATACCCCGAGCGCACCGATTGCGAGCAGTGCACCAGTGGCTCCGCCGGTGAGATCAGCAAGCAGTCCGTAGCCCAGGCTGGCAACGCCAAGTCCGAGTAGTACGCCGCCGATGATGTTGCGTCGGGTGTCGCCTTCGACATTGAACACGTAATCGTCGCGCATCGCCGCAATGGGCGGTACCTTGGCGGCCCTGCTAGCCGGAAAGATGGACGCCGCGAGGGTAACGATGATTCCGACCGTCATGGCGAATATGACAGTTCGAGGCGCAAGCGGAAGACCAACTTCAGGGAAGCCGCCCACCGCGTTGAGAACTCCAGCGAGACCCTTTGCCAGCGCCATGCCGACGGGAATACCGATGGCGGAAGCGAGAAGTCCCACGATCACCGACTCGCTGAGCACGGAGTTTCTTACCTGGCGACCGCTCGCACCAATCGCACGCAGGAGCGCAAGTTCACGCACCCGCTGACCCAGCACGATCTTGAACACGTTGTAGATAATGAACGAGCTCACGAACATCGAGATGAATGCGAACCCCAAGAAGACGTTGGCGAGGATGTCGGTGAACGCAAACTGATCTTTTTGCTCTTCCACGATGACGTCCTGCGACACGGCCTCGACCCCATCTGGAACCTCGGCATCGATTGCGGCGGCAAGCTCGTTGTTTGAAATGCTGCCATCGCCGATGACTTCGATCGTGCTGACAAGGCCGACCGCGTCGAGGCGTTGCTGCATGCCGGAGAGCTCCCACTGCATCAGAATCGCGCCCGCAGTTGCGTTCTCAGATCCACCGAAGATGAACGTGCCTACCAACTCAACTTCGATGAGCTCTGCAGTTGGCGTCTGTACCTGGTACACCGAGCCGATCTGCAGCTCTTCTCGTTTTGCGGTCGCGACATCCAGAATGAATTCGTCAGGAGTCTCGGGTCCGCGTCCTTCGGATATGGATGACGTGTTGATCGCCGTATCCGAGTAGCTGAAACTTAGGATTGGGGCTCCCTGGGTTACCAGCGGAACTCCGTCTGCATCGAGTGGCAGGAATCCGTTGTTCGGTGCACCGAGCACGCCCACGGCCTGGCTGACTCCGTCGACTGCTCCTACGGTAGCGACGAGCGATTCGTCAATATAGAACGTGGCGGTGTCAGTGGTATCGAAGCTGGTTGTCGCCCGAACCTGTGCATCTGTGCCAGCCGTGATTGACTCGGCGATGTTGTCGAATGTGTCCTTGATGCCGTCGCTGATGGCAAAGGCGGCGACGATAAACGCGACACCCAGAACGACGGCGGCTGAGGTGAGGAGGAATCGAATCTTGTGGGCAACAATGCCCTTGAGGGTTACTTTCAGCATGACTCAGTCTCCGAGGTGCTTCATCTGGTCGAAGATCTTGTCTGCGGTCGGATCAGCCATCTCGTCGACGATCTTGCCATCGGCCAAGAAGATGACGCGGTCTGAGTAGCTGGCCGCATAAGGATCATGGGTGACCATCACGATGGTCTGGCCCAGCTCTCTTACCGCACGGCGCATGAAAT
>CAYUOD010000414.1:0-3055 GCA_964446225.1 uncultured Acidimicrobiales bacterium
TAATAGTCAGTGGCCACGATGCGGTCTTTGGCTCCATCGGCTCTAAGGGGCTTATCTGTCTACGCTAGGTGATGAGACGGCCCGTGAAATGTCTCATCATGCAATTCGAGCGCTATTTAGCCCGTCGACTCCGTAAGACTCCGTCCAAGCCTACGGCTCACGAGGGCAACCGCGGCGAGCGCCTCGCTGTAGTTCATGCGTGTTGGCCCGAGTACGCCAATCGTGCCGACGTTCTCTCCCTCGATCTCATAGGGGGACACAACGATCGAACACTCAGCCAGCGGAGCGAATCCGGACTCAGTACCAATGGCCACAGACATGCCCCGATCAAGCAGGTCCTGAAGCAACGACACAACAATGATCTGCTGCTCAAGTATCCCCAGCACCCGGCCAACGGTTTCGACCGCCTCGAATCTCGCAACCATCTTCGAGGTGCCGCCCACGAACACCGATTCCTGTTCACGGGAGCTCATATCGGCGAGTGCAGTATTGGCGGCCATGAGGATCTGGGTGACCTGAGGGTCGTTGGATGGCTCCAGAACCGAGCCCGTGAGCTGCTTCTCAAGCAGCCGGCCGGCCTCTTGCAAGGTGGTCTCGTCCACGGTCTCAGGAATGGTGATCGTGGCCTTCTCGACAGCCGCGTTGCTATGCACCACGACAAGCAGCGCCGTGCCAGGGTGCAGCAGCACGAACTGGGCCGAGCGCACCTGTGAAACTTCCTGATCAGGGCCGACCACGACGGCTGCCATATTCGTGAGCCCCGCGAGCAGATCGGATGTTTCGCTCAACATTCCTTCCAGCTCACGGTTCGTATGGCCAAAGAAACTGCGCACCTGGCGGACCTGGGCCGGACCCAGCGTTCCAGGCGAATCCAGCAGGTCATCCACAAACAGGCGGTAACCGGCTTCGGTGGGTACGCGGCCTGCGCTCGTGTGTGGCTGATAGAGGTAACCGTCACGTTCGAGGGCCGCCATCTCGTTGCGGACAGTCGCAGCCGAGACCTTGATCTCTGCCGCGTTCGCGATCCGACCAGAGCCAACGGGTTGGTCCGTGCTGATGTACTGCTCTACGACCGCACGCAGAATGGAGGCCTTGCGATCATCCATTGCGGTTACCGATCAAACGCCCTCTGCTTGTCATCTCAATTGAATCGTAGTGACTACTCGCCGAATTGTGGAAGTCACAGCCGCCTCGGCACCTGTGAACCTCGTGATGCCCCGCCAAGTGAACGGTGAGGCGCTACCTGATCGCTGTGAGCGCAACCCAGTTACGCCTCGCTAGTCGTCCATCTTCAAAGCTGAGACGAACGCCTCCTGGGGAACTTCAACCCGACCAATGTTCTTCATCCGCTTTTTGCCGGCCTTCTGCTTCTCAAGCAGCTTGCGCTTCCGTGTGATGTCGCCGCCGTAGCACTTGGCAAGCACGTCCTTGCGCTTCGCCCTGACTGTCTGGCGAGCGATGAACTTCCCGCCGATCGCAGCTTGGATCGGCACGTCAAACATCTGCCGGGGAATCAGCTCGCGCAACTTCTCGGTCATTCGCTTGCCGTAGTCGTAGGCCTTGTCCCGGTGCACGATCATCGAGAACGCATCGACCTGGGCGCCGTTCAACAGCACATCGACGCGTACAAGTCCGGCTCGCTCATAGTCGCCAGGCTCATAGTCGAGGCTGGCGTAGCCCTGAGTTCGGCTCTTGAGCTGATCAAAAAAGTCAGTCACAACCTCTGCGAGCGGCAACTTGTAGCGCAGCTCGACGCGCTCCGGGGAGAGGTACTCCATGGTGATCATCTCGCCTCGGCGCTGCTGGCACAGCTCCATGACGGTACCCGTGTAGCTGCTTGGCGTGATGATCGTGGCTTTCAGCTGCGGCTCTTCGATGAACTCGTAGTGCTGCGGCGTCGGCAGCTCACTCGGGTTCGCGATATCGAGGATCTCGCCATTGGTGAGCGTCACCCGATAAGCGACCGAGGGCGCAGTCGCGATAAGAGCGAGATCGAACTCGCGCTCAAGGCGTTCTCTGGTGATCTCCATATGTAGGAGCCCGAGGAATCCGCAGCGGAAACCAAAGCCAAGCGCACCCGATGTCTCAGGCTCATAGGTGATGCTCGCATCGTTGAGTTTGAGCTTGTCGAGCGAATCACGCAGCGCCGGGTAGTCGTCGCCCTCAACGGGATACAGACCGCAAAACACCATCGGCTGAGGGTCCTTGTAACCATCCAGTGGCTCATCTGCCTGAGCGCTCGCCAGCGTTACTGTGTCGCCGGAGCGGGCTTCAGCCACATCCTTGACGCCCGCAATGAGATAACCCACTTCGCCGGGGCCGAGCAGATCAACAGGAGTCAGCGCTGGACTCCTCACGCCGATCTCTTCAACCTCGCGGGTCACCTCACCGTGCATGAAGCGGACCTTGTCCTTGCTGCGGAGTTGGCCGTCCATCACACGAATCGAAGAAACGACTCCGCGGTACTGGTCATAGTTCGAATCAAATACGAGCGCCCGAAGCGGCGCCTCAGGGTCACCCTGTGGCGCCGGAATGCGCTCCACAAGAGCGTCCAACAGCTCAGACACGCCTTCGCCCGTCTTGCCACTCACGCGCAGAATGTCGCTCGCGTTGATACCCAAGGTGTGTTCGATCTCGCTCGCGTACAGCTCAGGATCAGCGGACGGAAGGTCAATCTTGTTGAGCGCAGCAACAATTTCAAGATCATTCTCGAGCGCCAGATAGCAGTTCGCGAGAGTCTGGGCCTCGATACCCTGGGCGGCATCCACGAGCAGCAGCACGCCCTCACAGGCCGCAAGGCTGCGTGAAACCTCGTAGCCAAAGTCCACATGACCTGGTGTGTCGATGAGGTGCAGGGTGTACCCGTTCCATGGCACGCGCACGTTCTGGGCTTTGATCGTGATTCCGCGTTCACGCTCGATGTCCATCGAATCCAGAAACTGGGCGCGCATATCTCGCTCTGAAACGACACCTGTCACCTCAAGGATCCGGTCTGACAGCGTCGACTTACCGTGATCGATATGGGCGATGATCGAGAAATTGCGGATTTTGGAAA
>CAYUOD010000415.1:0-3042 GCA_964446225.1 uncultured Acidimicrobiales bacterium
GCGCGCATCTGCGTCACCAGCTGATCTGTCTCGCGCAGGCGCTCGCTCTCGGTCTGGGCCCGAGACTTTGCGGCTTCGCCCCGTGCCCCTTTTTTGTTCGCAGCGGATGCCTCTACTGCTTGCCTGTCGGAAAGTTGTTTCTCTGCGGCTGACTGCGGTGCGTGACGATGCTTCGTCCAATCGAGCCCATCCCAGTACCGCAATCGTCCTCGAGATTCAGGATCGGGGTACCAGCCCTCTGGGGGTGCGTCCGCGAGTTTCATCGTTATGCCTGAGCGCCAGGTGGAGGCAGATCGACTCGCTGGTCCGCGAGGGGAATCGCCAGGCCGCCCTTCGGGCGGACGGCGTCGGGGTCGTCGTCAGCCCGAGCGGTCTCCGCGAGTGCTGCGACGGTGCCCAGCAGTCCTGAGAACTCGACTGGAATGACGAGCTTCGTGGCGCGTCCATCGCCGATCTTCTCAAGCGCTGATAGATACTCAACGGTGAGCACGCTGTTGTCAGCTTCGGCGTCCTTGATACCGACAAGGCGAGCCTTCGTACCTCTGCCCTCGCCAAGGCCGATCTTCTCGAGCCTCACCATCTCTGCTTCTGCTCGGAGCTCAACGGCTCGGGCATCGCCCTCGGCATCCAGTACAGCTGCGGCTTTGCGGCCTTCTGCTGCGAGCACTGAAGCCTGCTTCTCGCCGTCCGCACGAGCAATGGATGCTTCTTTGTAACCGTTTGCCTCGGTCACCGTGGCTCGTCGGTCGCGTTCGGCGCGCATCTGAGCGTGCATCGCGGACACGATGTCCGGTGGTGGGTCAATACGCTGGATTTCGACGCGCACGACACGAACGCCCCACTTGTCCGTGGCGTCGTCGAGCACACTGCGGAGCGCCGCGTTGATGGTGTCGCGGGAGGTAAGCGCCTTGTCCAGCTCAAGGTCTCCGATGAGGTTTCGGAGATTGGTCTGGGCCAACTTCGTGATACCCAAGAAAAAGTCGGCGACGTTGTACACGAGGCGCTGTGGATCTGTGGCCTCGTAGAACACGACGGCATCCACTGATACCACGACGTTGTCCTTGGTGATGACTTCCTGGGGTGGAACGTCAACGACCTGTTCGCGCATGTCGATGAGTTGCATACGTTCGATGAACGGCATGATCAGGTTAAAGCCTGGCTGCTTCGTGGTCTTGTAGCGGCCGAGACGTTCTACCAGCCCCTGCTGGTACGGTCGGACGATCTTGACCGCCTTTACGAGCACGGCGATGAGAACTATTGCGATCGCGGCAATAAATATGGCAGCTGGACTCATTGCTGATCCTCTTTTGAGTTGGACTCGTCTGCTGTGATGGGCTCCACGATTACCCGCGTTCCCTGCATGTGCGTAATGCGAACCTTGGTGCCTTCGGCGAGCGGTTCGTCGTGGCTGGCGGTGGCACCCCACACCTCCCCGGCAACCTTGATTCGCCCGAGGCGTTCAGTGTCGTTTGGATCGATTCCGGCCGTGACGATACCCGTGAGGCCAATGAGACGCTCGGCTCCAACACCAGGCGGCAGGACATTGTCCTTGAGGAATCTTTTGGCCCAGCGGTAGAAGCCGAACCAGAGAATCGCACCGCCTATGAGAAATACCGCCCACTGCACTTCTATAGCGACATCGTAGAACCCAAGGAGCGCCGCAATGAACGCAGAGGCCGCGAAAGGAAGCAGGATAAAGGATCCGCCAAGGAGAGTGACCTCAATGAGAGCAAAGGCGACGGCGATGGTCAGCCAGATCCAGGGCCAGAGGTCCAGATCAATCCCAAGGTCCAACATGCTCCCACTCTATTGCCGCTTTGGGCACCTTGAGGGGAAAGTGTCAGGTTGGTTGTTCACCGTCGAGGAGGTAACCGTGGAGCTCCACGACCAGCGACCGGTTACAGCCCGATTCCGAGAGCTCGGCAGCGTCGCGTGCGATGTTTACTTGAGACGGGGCCGCGTAGAGATGGCCGGCCACCGAGAACGCTGCACCGAGCACGTAGGGAAACAGATCGCCCGTGAGAATGAGCCCGATGAAGCCCGCGATCTGGGGAGCCGACGCGTACGCGATGCGTCTGAAGAAACGTGTCTGGTACTGAGCAAGCAGCGGTATTGAGCAGTCCAGTGGTTTGTCTGTAGCCCGTGAGACGAGGGCGAGCGAACCCCCGACTGTCACGATGCCCGCGACGACCAGCACTCTGGAGGCGGATCCTTGTAGGTCCACAAAGACCACCAGTAGTAGTGCGATTATTGCGATGAGTGCCTGTGTGCCCATGAGGCGCATGTGAACTTTGCGCAGCACGACCAGAGGTATCTCCGCGTTCATGAATGACCGGTGCTGCATCTGCCTCATGCCGCCCGGGTACATCGAGAGCAGTACCGAGGCGAAGCCTGGCCAGCCTGGATCAGTGAGATCTTCCTCGGCGGTCACAGCAGCAACCTACGACCTGTGGCCACCTAGAAGTACGGCAGGGTGCCAACTCGGATAGTCGCGTATGTGACCACTCCGAACGCTAGCAACAGCAGGAATACTCGGATCCGCCTCGACTTGAACTTTGAGCTGATTCCTGCAAAGAACAGTACTGAGGCGAACAGCACCGTTGACAGCACATAGTCGTCGCTGGTCTGGTTGGCGTCGCGAGCTTCTGCGCCCCTGAGGCTGGATTCACCAAGAAGGACTTCTGCCTGTTCGTGCTGTGGAAGCGAGTACTCCTCCATTTCGAACGGTGTTCTGGGTGCATCGCTGTTCTGACCGGGATTAAGCGCGAGCCAGGCATCCATCGCTGGCCTGAAGTCGTCGCGCATGATGGTGAACATAAACGCGGTGAGCTGATCGTCCTCGTTGGGATTGTCGACGGTGTCGTCTGCTACGGCGAAGGCTGCGGCCCACTGCGTGAAGATACTTGCGTCGATGGCTACAAGCTGGTCGCCGCGGGCGCGCAGCGTGTTGGACTCGTCGCGAAATCCGGCCGACTCACTAAACGCGACCGCCTGAACTCCGCCCCATCTGCTGGACTCGTAGGCACTCCATGCGGAACCAAC
>CAYUOD010000416.1:0-3035 GCA_964446225.1 uncultured Acidimicrobiales bacterium
ACACAGGAGATCTTCGAGTCGGACGAACGGGTGCTGTTCATCTCGCTTCATCAGTATCCGTTCTGGCCCGGAACTGGCGCCGCGCACGAAACCGGCTCGGGGCAGGGAAGTGGGTACACGATAAATGTGCCAATGCCCGCCGGAGCCGGAGGAGAGACTTACCGCCGTGCAATGGACCTTCTCGTGGAGCCAGCGGTCTCGGCATTTGCGCCGACCTGGCTGCTGATTTCTGCAGGCTTTGACGGTCACCGGGATGATGTCATTTCGCAACTTGGCCTCACTGCAGCAGACTTTGCCGAGATGACAAATCATGCCCGAAGCTGGGTGCCCGCTGGCCGCACTGTCGCGTTTTTGGAAGGCGGCTACGAACTGGAATCTCTTCGCCTTGCCACAGGTGCTGTGGCTGGCGCGCTGCTCGGTGCTTCGCACCAGATAGAGGATCTCAGTAAGAGCGCAGTTGGCGCCGACTCACTGCCAGACATGGTGGCGACCCGAACACGTTCTGGTCTGCTTGGATTTACAGCGTGACTGCTTGTTTGCGCGTCGAACCTCGCCCATTGGCTCGCTAGATTGAGCCGGATGCAGACCATCGAGACTGTGGCAGCTGAGCTTGCCCCTGTTGCCCAAGAATTCGTTGACTCGGGGTTCGCTATCTATTTGGTCGGCGGTGCCGTGCGGGACCTCTTGCTTGAGCAGCGCGAGGCGGTTGACTTTGATCTGACGACTGATGCAACGCCCGAGCAGACGAAGCGGATCATGAAACCGCTTGCCGAGGCTCTGTGGACCCAGGGCGAACGTTTCGGAACGATTGGCTGCATCGTCGCTGGTCGCGATTACGAGATCACTACGCATCGTGGCGAGTTCTATACGGTTTCGTCGCGTAAACCCAAGGTGCGATTCTCAACTGACGTCGAAGCTGACCTGTCGCGCAGAGATTTCACTGTGAATGCGATGGCCGTGTCACTGCCTGATCTACGAATGGTGGATCCATTCAACGGTCAGGTCGACCTGGAGTCCAAGGTGCTACGAACACCGCTGTCACCTCAGATCTCGTTCACTGACGATCCTCTGCGTATGCTCAGGGCCGCGCGCTTCGTGTCCGGCTATGGACTTGAGCCGGTACCAGAACTCGTAGCGTCGATGAGTGAGTTCGCAGCGCGTTTGGGGATCGTGTCAGCTGAGCGGATCCGGGACGAACTGTTGAAACTTTTCGCGTTGGAGGACCCCGAGCCAGGCTTGGCCTTACTCGCTGCAACAGGGGTGTTGAACGAGATCTTCCCCGAGGCGGTCACGCGGCCAGACTGGGAGGATGCGCTTCACGCAAGCGTGTTGGCTGAGGGCGCAGTTGTGCGTTTAGCGGTTCTTCTTGCGACCGAATCCCCTGAGGTCGCGGCGGCTCGTATGCGCGCCATGCGGGCAACAAACGATGAGGTTGCGTTGGTTCGGATGCTCGTGGCTTTGACCCCCACGCTGTCTCGTGAGGCCTGGAGTGATCAGGAGGTTCGGGAGTTGTACTTCAGCGCTGGTCGGAATCTGGACGCAACTCTGAGCTACTGGAACGCTCTTGGTTCTACAGACATCGAGTTGTCGGAGAGTCGGAAGAAGTTCATGACCGTGGCGGCCAGGCTTTCGACCTCTGAGGATTTGTCTGACTTCACTACGCCCCTGGATGGCCAGCAGGTAATGGATCTTCTGGGTATTGCCCCTGGCAAGCAGGTTGGTTCAGCGCTCTCAATGCTGAGCCGTGAGCAGCTGGCGAGTGGGCCGCTGTCGGTGGATCAGGCTGAGCGTTTGTTGCGCGAGTGGCACGCTAGCTCTCAAAACCCCGAATAACGCCTTCCCAGAAACTCGCCGAGAGTTGCAGTGATTCCAGGTCGATGCGTTCGTTATGGCCATGGAAGCGGGATCCGAACTCCGCTCCGTTGAGTGACGGGCTGAGCAGTCCAGCACCGTATGCGATGGTGCCGTGGTCCCGGAAGAACCTGGCATCGGTGAGTCCAACCATCATCTGGGGGACCACGGGTACTCCGGGAAAATGCTGATCAACGGTTTGCTCTATGACCTTCCACATATCTGTGTCGTGAGGCGAGCGACTCGCTGGGGAGTGTGCGATGGGCGTGACCGTGACATGGTCTGCCAGATCCCCGAGTGCGCTGGCGAGATGGGCGTCAACCTGAGCGGGGCCGTCTCCTGGCATGGTGCGAATGTCGACGGTGATTGTGACGCTGTCGGGGATGATGTTGACCTTCTGGCCGCCACTCACCATGTTTGGGCTCATGGTGGTGTGGGTGCACGCGTGAAACAGGGCAGCCGCGTTGGCCGCAGGGATCTCATTGCAGGCGTCCCATACTTTGTCCGGGTCGAGCAGTGCTGCTTTGAGGTCTGCAGAGAGATGCATGCTGCCCACGCGTTCGCTCCAGAGATCATTGAGGTGAGCCGCTGGTCGGTACTCTGCCAGGCGACGCACAACTGCGCTGGCTCGCACGAGGGCATTGTCTGATCGGAATGGCATCGAACCGTGTCCCGGAGTGCCGTGCACCGTGAGAGTCCGCCAGTCATACCCCTTTTCTGCGACGTGCATCGAGATGACGGGTCCCTCGTCAGAACGGCTGGTGAGGCCCCCGTTTTCGGTCAGCACATAGTCGCAAGCAATGGCATCCCAGCGGTGTTCGCTGAACCAGCGGGCACCGTAGGTTCCGCCGGCCTCTTCGTCGGCGACGCCAAAGAATATGAGGTCTCCCTTTGGGCGGAACCGCTCCGCGGCAAGGCGTCGAAAGACCACAGCCATCGAGCTCGTGAGGTTGAGCATGTCAACCGCACCTCGTCCCCAGATTTCACCGTTGATGAGTTCGCCACCGAACGGGTCTTCGTCCCAACCAGCTGGATTCACAGGCACCACATCGACATGACCCATAAGGCAGAGCTTGGGAGCATCAGGGTCGGATCCCTCGATGCGCGCTACGAGCGAGCCTCTGCCGGGGTACGGCTCGAAGACTTCGACAGCGCAATCCTTGGAGAGATAGTCAGCTAGCAGC
>CAYUOD010000417.1:0-3017 GCA_964446225.1 uncultured Acidimicrobiales bacterium
GGAGAGAGAGTGGCGAGTTTCCACGATTTCGAGATGAATTCCATCACGGGGGAGTCCGTGAAGTTGGGCGACTTCGAGGACCAGGTCGTACTGGTGGTCAACGTCGCCTCGTTCTGAGGCCTCACCGATCAGTACGCAGGTCTGCGTACGCTTCATCACAACAATGCCGACAAGGGTTTTGCTGTCGTCGGTTTTCCGTGCAATCAGTTCGGAGAGCAAGAGCCGGGCAGCGACTCGGAGGTACTCGAGTTTGTCACCGAGAAGTACGACGTTGACTTCCCAATGTTCTCCAAGATTGAGGTCAACGGCGATGGTGCCAGCGATCTCTACAAGTTCTTGAAGGTCGACCATCCAGACGAAGAAGGAAACGCCGACATCAAGTGGAACTTCACGAAGTTTCTGGTGGGGCGTGACGGACAGGTCGTAAAGCGATTTTCGCCGTTGGCCACGCCTGAGGAGATCGAAGCAGAGCTGCCGCAGTACCTCTGAGGCATCGTCCGAGCCTCCATCTTGCGAGGAAGCGTAACTCCATTACCGCATTTGGGATGGGGTTACGCTTCCTGTATTAGTCGGGGGGATTAGCCCTCCGGCAGCCAGAGCAGGGTCTCGGGATAGAACTGGCTCCAGGCGAACCAGAACGACTGATGGGACACCACCTCGGTGCCATCATCAAGCTCCACGCGGATTCCGCCGCTGTCTTCGATGAGGCGGACTCCCGAGAACTCGACCGGTGCTTCTTTCACCGCCGCGCGGGCGGCCGCAGCGGGGAACGCGATGGCTGTGCCATCTTCGAGCAGTACGCCCACGATCTGGTCCTGAACTCCAAGGCGTGGGTCAGCGTCACCAATCGGGAAGATCGGCCCGTCGTCGTCTCGTCCTCTCAGGGGATCAAGCGGATAGTGGCGGCCTATGCCACCGTCTTCTTTGATGATCGTCGTGTCCGGATGGTCCTCACGCCATTCCTTCCAGGTTGCTGTCACGACCGTCACCTGGGGGAGCACGATGCCGGCTTCAAGCAGTGGGCCAGATACCGCGTTGCCGCGGAAAGTATCGAACACCGAGAAGGTGTTGAGGTCGTACATCACCTTGTTGGATCGGCTCAGTAGGCCAGAGGTTCGCAACACGGGTTGCTCGATGCCCTCTGGCATTTCGTCGGTGAAGTAGGCCTGGGCTGACCCGCAGAGCGTGCAGTAGGGCAATGCAAAGTCGCGTCCACCGAGCGTGTCGTTGGTCATCTCGTGGACTTCCATGATGTTCTTCGGGTAGGCGCGGGACTCGCCGTTGATCTCGACCCCGAACACGAGCGCATCATCGGGATACCAGTCGCCTAGTGACGCATCGGTCACGGCTGGATGGTCGAGCGCTGGGATGCAACCTTGGTCGCACGGCTCGGTGTCATCCAGTGGACGATCATCGATGCGCACGCCGCCCCAGCTCAGGATGCGGTAGTCGATGTCGCTGCCTTCTTCGAAGAACGGGTCCCACTTGGGCTCGACCAGGGTGAAGAGGCGGCGCTTGTATTCCACGTAACCAGGAAAGCTGGGCAGATCCCAGCTCATGAGCCTGTTCGTTGTGGCCTGCCAGCCCAGCGCATCTTCGAAGCTTGTGTCGGTGACGTTCGCTATGGCGAGCCGGGCGGTGTTGTTCGTCGCCGGGCCCGTGAAGCGCATGAGATCTGACAGCAGCCAGGCAACGCGTGGGTCGTCGGTGGCTCCCACGGCCTCGATGTGCACGGGGCTCACGTTCTGACCGAGATTGTCCCAGAGGGTATCTAGCGCGGCAGTAGTCTCAGCGCTGAGATCGCCGGTTGGTGACTCAGGTGCCGGCGGTGGAGGGGTCGTGGTGGTCGTAGGCCGTGGAGCGGTCGTGGTGGTTGGCGACTCTTGGCTACTTGTCTCGCTGGGCTCAGATCCCGCCTCGTCGTTGCTTGTCGAAGCGCAGGCTGAAGTGAAAAGCATGAGTGCGAACAAGGATGCGACAAGGCGAGCCATGGGCGAAAGGTATCCGCTGGGCGGCCTCACCGTGTCGCGCGAGACTCGATGTTTATAGAAGGTTCACCGGCTCAGGCCCGCCATGGCCTGCTCGAATCGTTGCTCGAACTGCTCCCAGAGTGTGGCGATCCAGGCCGGATCGTCGTCTGCGAACGCGGCCCGGGTGGCTCGACGGATCTCGATTGCGGGTGCTCCACTGGGGTCGCTGTGCGCCCACAGCCAAGCGTCAGCCCGCAATGCCTGTAGTACCGATACTGGATCGATGACACCGTATTCGACGGCCATCGCGGTTACCTGAGCCTGCGGAATCCAGTCCGGGATCTTGACGATGCACCCGCCCACGACTTCCGCGGACACAGAATCATCGTCACTTACAGAGCTGATCTTCTCGCCGTACCACGACTGGAGGCGACGAAACGTTTCAGAGTCGGACGGATCAGAGGTCAGGATGTCACCGTGACCCCACGGACCCAGCCCGGTATGCAGGTCGATGATCGCCACATGGCGCGCCGCTGCGAGATAGGTCTCACATATCTCCTGGATGCGAAGATTCGACCAGGTGCGCTGCGTGCCACCGTAGAAGATGCCGGTGGGACTGTTGTACTGTCCGCCGCTCGCAGCTTGCTGCAACCAGGGGAATCCCTTCTCCTCGACCATCTCGAGCAGCGCCGCGGTGGTCGTTGCCTGCGACTCTTCGGACCAGTCGTTCGGAACGAGCAGATCGGCAATGGTGTTGTACCCGTCGTTCTGGGGGAGTGGCGCGTCAAAGTCCACGAAGTTGCGGTTCAGGTCGACGTTGTCCTCGTTGACGCGGCGCGTCCACGAGAATCCGAACGGATTGACGGCGTGCACAAACAGCAGGCTCAGGTTTTCGGGCAGCTCATGGCCGTGCTCTTTGAGCCATCTTGTCTGGAGCGCGGAGCCGGCGAATCCCTCGACGCCGTGGGTGGCGGAGGTGATCACGAGCACCTTGTCAGCGTCTCTGGGTCCGAACCAGGCGATGTCAATACCGAGATCCTCGCCTTC
>CAYUOD010000418.1:0-3016 GCA_964446225.1 uncultured Acidimicrobiales bacterium
TCTGCAGACCATAGCGTCCACCACTGCGCTCAAGTTCATTTAACAGCGTCGCCATGAGGTTCGTGCCCGACGCACCCAGAGGGTCGCCAAGCGCAATGGCTCCGCCGTTGACATTCACCTTGTCCAGGTCCGGTCTGAGCTCTTGGCACCAGGCCAGCACCACCGCGGCATACGTCTCGTTGATCTCGATCAGATCGAGCTCAGCCATGGTCAGTGAGGCCTTCTCAAGCACGTTGCGCGTCGCGGGAACCGTTGCCGTGAGCATCAGTCGGGGGTGCACTGCAGCGAGCGAGAACTGCACTAGGCGAGCCCGCGGAGTCAGGCCCAGCTCTGAGGCCTTACCCTCGCTCATGATGAGCGCCGCAGAGGCGCCGTCAGCGATTTGTGCCGAGTTACCAGCCGTAACTCTTCCGTTGTGGACGTGCAAGGGCTGCATGGCAGCAAGTGACTCGACAGTCACACCGCGCCTGCTGCCCTCATCGCATGTCACTGGCTGTCCGTTGCTACCAACAACAGGAATGATCGCGCCCTCAAAGCGGCCCTGCTCGCTGGCACGCACCCCGCGCTCATGGCTGCGCGCGGCGTACTCGTCCAGCTCGTCTCGGCCGATCTGCCACTTCTCGGCGATGTCTTCTGCCACGAGACCCGGAGGCAGCAGTCCCCCCTGGCTCTCGTAGCGGGCGGCCACAGCTGGACCGAAGGGCGACCCATGTCTGCCGTGCACAAACGTTGAGCCCAGCGGCACACGGGTCATGGCCTCCACTCCGGCGGCAACCACGACGTCATAGGCGCCTGCGATAACCCCCTGGGCCGCGAAGTGCAACGCCTGTTGAGAGCTGCCGTTCTGCCGGTCAACTGTCGTGGCGGGCACCTCGTGTGGCCAACCCGCCGCCAGAACCGCATTCCGTGCGATGTTTAGGGCCTGTTCGCCGATCTGGCTGACGCAGCCCATGATGACATCGTCCACCTGCGCGGGATCAAGCCCAGAGCGCCCAACCAGGGCGTTGAGGGTCTCAGCGGCCAGGTCTGCTGGATGCCACTGTGACAGCGCTCCATCTCGCCTCCCCGAAGCTGTGCGGACAACATCGACGATCACCGCACTGGGACTACCCACCAAAGAGCTGCTCAAGTGACTCGTTGAGGAAGATGCCCTGCGGATCATGACGCTTCCGGAGCTCAGAAAACTGATTCCAGGCGGGATAGTGCTCGGCGAGCGACTGCGCAGACATGGTGTGGCGCTTGCCCCAGTGGGGCCTACCGTCAAAGCCACTCATAACCGACTGACAGTCCTCGAAGAGTTGCGTGAAGGGCAGTTCAGCGGCCTGATGCACTGAGATCGTCACCGTGGCCCTGCTGTGAGCTGGACTCAACCAGACGTCGTCCTGGGCGACCGTGCGATATTCGATGGGCCACTCCAGGTCTGGATAACGCCGGCCGATCCACCTGCGCAGCTCGGCAAAACACTCGGGTCCCGCCTCAGCAGGCAGCGCGAATTCCATCTCCTCGAAACGATCCTCACGCTCGCTGGGGAAGACACGATCGCTGTGGTCGACGTACTGGTAGTCGACGCCAGCCATCTCGTCTGGCGGCGATTCGGTGAAAGCAAGCGACTTCAGCTCGCACTGGTCCTTCTGTGGCAGCCAGAAGAACTCGAAATGCCGCGTGTCCGCGATGCGTTCATCAAGCCGCGACAAGCACTCATCCGGGGGCTCCCGCCACACCCGCTCATGCAGCCGGTAGGCGGGCACGAGTTGGAGCCACACGTCGGTGATCACTCCGAACAGGCCAAGCCCACAACGCGCCGCCTCAAATAGTTGGGCATTGTTACCGGCATCACATTCGATGAGAGCCGCCGTTGCCGTGGCAATGCGCAACCGCGTTGCCAGCGCCGAGAAGTTCTGCAGAGTCGGACCCGTGCCATGGGTACCCGTGCTGACCACACCGGCGATGCTCTGATGATCAATATCGCCCTGGTTGGGCAGCGCCCATCCTGCTTCTCTCAGCGGCTCCCCGAGATCACGCAGACGGGTTCCTGCTCTCACGTGGGCGATGCCGTCGAATGAGACATCCTCAACGCCAGAAAGTGCGTCGAGCGACACCACGGTGTCGTCGTTGCACACAAGGTTGAAGAAGGAATGTCCCGCGCCAGCGGTCCTGAGTTTCTGGGAGTGAGATGATGCCAGCTCAACTGCCGCCAGAACCTCGTCAATGCTCCGAGCCTCGATCAGCCCCGCAGTACAGGACTGTCCGCCCGACCAGTTCGTCCAAGTCATAGCCCACATCTTCGCTCATGAGGCAGCCGAATTGTGCCGTAGATCTCAGCGTGCGACTCTCCCCGACTGCGGCGCAACGCAACGACCTAAGAAATACGCCTCGCGATGCGATCACCACGCAAAGCATCTCGCGCAGGCGCAGGGCCGCGTTTGGGCGTAACTCGCTGATGACAGGCGCCAAGAAAGCAGATCCCGTGACCGGTCGTCGTCCGCAGATTCTGCAGCGTCCTTATCTGCCCGTACGAACCCAGGGAGTCGACCTCTACATCTAGACAGGTGCCTCGGTCGGAACTCCCTGTGGAACAGCCGCAGCCAGCGCCCTGCGAGCTACCGCCATGACGCATACAGCGAGCACGGTCCAAGCCGCAGAGCTGTACCACGCGGCCTGATAGCTGACATGTTCTGCCAGCAACCCAAATGCTGCTGGACCAAGAACAGCACCGATAAATATCCCCATTTGCATGATTCCAGAGGCGGCCCCGGGACGCAGTGGAAAACGCTCAACGACGCCGAGGTTGAACAATCCTGGCCAGCCCCAGCCCCCGCCGAAGGCGAGCACGGCGCCAATAACAGTAGGGATCGGGCTGCCCACTGCGAGCAGCACGTAGCCAACAGCACCAATGAGCAGCATCGGAATAATCACGAGGAATCGGTCAAACCTGTAGAGGTCCGCGGCCAGCCCGGAAAGCGAGCGCACCAGAATGAGCAGCACACTTCCGCCGATGAGCAGCAACGGCGCAGTG
>CAYUOD010000419.1:0-3014 GCA_964446225.1 uncultured Acidimicrobiales bacterium
CGCTACCACAAGATGACACCCATGTAGTTACATACCCGTGGTCTGGTCTGACACCGCGCACTCAACCGGCCACGCAGAGTAGCCAGGGCGGTCGTTGCGTCAGGTTGGGCGCACAGCCCTCTTCGCAGCGAAGCAGAGTGGGCCGAACAGTTATCACCATGCCCAAGCGGGATACGAATATCCCCATCGAACACCATTCCAACGCAGCGACCGCCCCATCGGGCAGGCCAATAACTTAGGCAACTCCGCCTGTGTAAGGGAAGGGGACAACCCGGGCAATTCTGTGTATTTCCGCCAGAAGTTATCCACCGACGCGAGCCCTTGCGGTGGACAACTCGCAACAACCTGTTGAAATTCGCTTTACGCCAACACAGAAAAATCGAGAATAGGCGAATACATGAAGCGCGAGAGGTTCTCCCCAGGCTGTGGATAACCGGTTGGTTGTCACCCCTCCGCAATGTCACCGACATGTTGGGTCTACTATGCGTTCTCCACACCAGACTCCAACAGTCACGGACTTTTCATGCATCAGCGCACCGCTAACGCAAGCAGTTCTGATCCCTACGAGCAACTCGTCACACTGGATCGACGTGGTGAGACCGCATGGATCATGGCCAACATGGTGACATCGCTCGATGGAGCAAGCGCAACGGACGGCACCTCCGGTGGACTTGGTGGACCGGGCGACAAAACAATGTTTCAGGCCATCCGGGACCTCAGCGATGTCATCATCGCCGGATCAGCGACGGTAACCGCAGAGGACTATCAACCTCCACGTCCTGGTGACACACGACAGGCCCGCCGCAAAGCCAACGGAGGCGCAGCCGGCCCTGTGATCGCGATAGTCACCAACTCACTCAGAATGGACCCCAGTAACGCACTTTTTGGCGACCAAACCCAGCGTCCCATCATCATCACCAGCGAGTCGGCGAACCCTGAGCGCGCCGCTGTCCTCGCGGAGGTCGCCGAGATCATCGTCGCAGGCGGCGAGACCGTGAGCCTCGAAGATGCCAGTAGGGCGCTGTTCGAGCGGGGACACCGGGTGCAACTCGTCGAGGGCGGGCCGAGGCTGCTCGGGCAGTTCATTGAAGCGCGCCTCGTTGACGAGTTCTTTGTGACCGTTGCGCCAGTCCTCGTGGGCGGCCCGAGCTCTCGGATAGCTGTCAGCTCGCACGGGATCACTGCCCCAATGGAGCTCGCATCGGTACTCGAAGACGGAAACGAGCTCTACCTGAGATACCTCAGGCCCCGCTCTCGCGGAGCGAATCAGCGCGATCAAGCAATCGGCGCAGCTCATCAGTGAAGTCGTCAATGTCGCCGTGGTCCCGGTACACGCTCGCAAAACGCAGATAACTGACCGGGTCAAGCTCCTCGAGCCTGCGCAGAACCTCGGCGCCGATCCAGTCGCTCGCGACCTCGTCCCCCCTGGCTCTGGCCTCTTCTTCGACGCGCCGCGCCAGCATGGAGGCCTGATCGAGATTGATTGGACGGTTCTTGGCGGCCATGAGCACGCCTGCGACAACTTTTTCCGGCGAGAAAGCCTCGCGTTCGCCTGAGCGCTTCCGCACCCAGAACGCCGACTCCTCTATACGTTCGTAGGTAGTGAAGCGGCGGCCACAGCTGAGACACTCTCGTCTACGTCGCACCGACACATTCCCATCGACACTGCGCGAATCAACCACCTTGTCTTCATTTCCAAGACAGCTAGGACAGCGCATCAACGAACGATAGCCCATGGGCATTGGCCTGAATTACTCGGAGGCTTCAATCTCAGAGAATACGATGACCTGTCCCACGCTGAGCTCAGTGCCGCCCAGACGTGCCGCCAGGCCATCAACCTGCGAGCGAATATCACTATCCGGATAGCGCTCCCGCATAATGCCCCAGAGCGACTCACCCGCGGTAACAGTGTGCACCGAGGGCAGATCAGGCGGCACCTCAAGCGGCTGCGTTGAGTTGCCAAACAGACCGCTCGCCGCCCACAACAAAACAAGGGCGAACACAAGGCCCAGAACCACAGCCGCGAGACGACGACGCTGCATCACGAGTTCTGAAGGACCGAAGTCATTCGCGGAGTCGATGAGGCGAGCCCGAGCGGCTAGCGGAACGGCCAACGCAGGGACGAGCGTCAGTTCTGGTCCAACGCTGTTGGCCCTCTCGGCTTCGTAAACATCTAAGACTCTGACTGCAACCATTAGGCCTCCTCTCGTTCGCCTGTTGGCGAATCGCTAACCACATAATGCTGCGGGGGTGTGACATGCTTTCTGGCACAACTCCGAACACTCGTTCGCATAGAGTTGAGCACGAACAATCGTTCGAAGTCAAGGGAATTCTCGAACAAATGTTTGATCCGCATCGAACGCGTTGCTAGAGTGAAACCAGAACACCCGTTCGTGACCACAATCGGCCACAAACCAACCATCAACTCCGACAGAGGCTTGCAATGAACGCTGGAGATCTGACCGACAGGCAGCGAGAGATTCTGGACTTCATCGAAGCCCAGATGAGCCAGAAGGGCTACCCGCCATCAGTGCGCGAAATCGGAGCAGAGGTCGGCCTCACCTCCCCGTCCACCGTGCACTCCCATCTGTCCACCCTTCAGCGTCTCGGCTACCTGTACCGTGACCCGGCCAAGCCCAGGGCCATCGAGGTCCGCTACGACCCGGCCTCCGGGGTTGCGCTCGATCGTCGTCCCATCCGCCATGTGCCACTCGTCGGCGACGTCGCCGCCGGAACAGATGTACTCGCGGAACAGAATCTCGAAGAACTCCAGCCGGTACCCGCCGACTTCACCGGCGACGGTGAACTCTTCATGCTGCGGGTACGCGGCGAATCCATGATCGAAGCCGGCATCCTCGACGGCGACTTCGTTGTCGTACGACGCCAGGAAGAGGCCCGCAACGGAGAGATCGTTGTGGCGGGCATTCCTGGTGAGGAAGCCACCATCAAGACCTTCCGGAAGGTACGCAACAAGATCCACCTTGAGCCGGCCAACGAAGCACTCGAAACGATGA
>CAYUOD010000420.1:0-3009 GCA_964446225.1 uncultured Acidimicrobiales bacterium
GGTCTGCTCCATCGAGCTCAGGGTACGGACAGCTCTGCTCCACGACGAAGACGTCAATCCGCAAGCGCAGGATCTCATGAAACTGGGCGGCTGTGAGGTCCCAGAACTTCTCTACGTGTATCTCGTTGTTCACGAGAGGATGAGCGATAGAAGCGCAGTCACCGGCCCCATGAGCAGAATGCCAGCAAGAATCATGGCCATCCAGAAGGCTTTGGGATTTCGCTCCCGAAGGCTGCGGTGAGCTTGCAGAGTTTGCTTGTTGGTGGTCGTTCTGCGACTTGGCGGCTGATCAGACATAGCTTGAGAATACCGCCCGCAGCACTATTCCTCAGCCTCTTCTGACAACTTCATCCATTGCTCCTCTGCTGCGCTGAGTTTGGAAGCGACTTGCGCGAGCTCAGCGCCGAGTGCGGCCAGCTCCTCATGGCCCATTCCTGACTCTGATAGTTGCGCTCCGATCTCGTCTCGTCGCTGCTCAAGGCTCGCCATCTCAGCCTCGGCTTTTTGGATCAGGCGGGCGAGATGAGTTGGCGAACGACGCCGCTTCACCGGCGGCTTCTTCGCCACCTTTGACTTGGACTGAGACTGGCTCTGCGGGCTGTAACGCGCTGCATTATGCGCGTCCCAACCGTCAATGCCGCCAATCAGGAGGCGGGCGGTGCCATCTTCGACGACAAGAACACGGCTGGTTACGCGCTCAAGAAGAGCACGGTCGTGGCTGACCATGACCACTGCACCTTCGAACGCGTCCAACTCGGATTCGAGCGCCCAGAGGGTATCCAGGTCGAGGTCGTTACTGGGCTCATCGAGTACAAGCACGTTTGGTCGTTCAGCCAGCACGAGCAGCAACTGGAGCCGCCTGCGCTCGCCGCCGCTGAGTGTCTCGATGCGCGCGAACTGGGCATCTTTGTCGAACCAAAAGCGCTCAAGCAAAGCAGCGTCTTTGTAGTCGGCCTTGCGGTGGGGTCCGACGACTGCCTCTCGCACGCGCAGTTGTGGATCTAGCTCACGGCCCATCTGGTCGAGGTAGGACACATGGACTGTTCGGCCTTGCTCCACGCTGCCGCTCGACGGTTCTCGCACGCCGGCGATGATGTCGAGCAGTGTTGACTTTCCGGTGCCGTTTCCGCCGACGATGCCCAGCCTCTCCCGGGGATCGAGCCAGAGGTCCAAACCCGAGAACAACGGGCCGGAGCCGGGGTGCGAAAAGCCGACACCCTTGAGTTCGATGGTGGTGCGGCCCAGGCGTCGCGCGCCAAATTCGCCGAGGCTGAGATCGCCTTCGCGGGCCGCTGCCTGAGGACGTCCTTCGACGATGGCCGTTGCCTCGCGCACTCGTGACTTGGCTTTGCGGCGCCGTGCGCGGGCTCCTCGTTGCAGGAAGGCGAGCTCCTTACGGGCGAGGTTCTGACGGACGTCTTCGGCGCGTTGCGCATCCAACTCTCGCTTCGCCCGGCCTTCGAGGTAGCCGGCGTATCCGCCCTCGTGTACGTAGGACGCGCCGCGATCCAGCTCGACTGTGCGCGTGGTTACGGCGTCCAACAGCCAACGGTCGTGAGTGACAAGCAGCAGCCCACCGCGCCTGGCGTTGAGTTGCTCGGCCAGCCAGGCCACGCCGGGAAGATCAAGATGGTTGGTGGGTTCGTCCATGAGTAGCAGGTCGGGCTCTTGATATAGCACCTGCGCGAGTGCGACACGTTTGCGTTGACCGCCGGACAGGGTGCTGGTGTGCGCGTTGACGAACTCCCCCATGTCGAGCTTTTCGAGCAGGGCCTTGACGCGCCACTCGTCGCCGATGATCTCCGAGACCGTGCCTGCTGGCAGCTCTGGTTCCTGATCGAGATACCCAACCGTGAGGTCGCGGCCCCGGCGTACGTTACCGGTCTCGGGCTGAGTCCGGCCGGCGAGCACGCTTAGCAAGGTGGTCTTGCCGGTGCCGTTGATGCCGACGAGTCCAACTCGATCTCCTGCGGCCAGGGTGAGATCCAGCGAGGCAAACAGCGGCCGGTCGGGTCTGCTGGCGGAGACCCCTTGCACGTCGACAAGAATGCGACTGGTGGTTGCTGCCATTCATGCAAGTTTACGGCGCGCCGAGGGGTCCCTCTCTCCCTCTCATAGATGCGTAACTCTCGGGGGCCATAGCCAACCCAGTTACGCACCTACGGGCGGGCTCCCAACCAATTTCATAGATGCGTAACTCTCGGGGGCCATAGCCGACCCAGTTACGCACCTACGGGGATTGGGCGATCGACGGGACCGACGTAGCGGGACGAAGGACGGATCAGCTTGTTCGCAGCCATCTGTTCGGCGACGTGCGCGGTCCAGCCCACCATGCGACTCATCGTGAAGGCGGGCGTGAACAGGTCCGGAATGAGTCCGACCGACTCCATCACCACGGCGGCCCAGTACTCGACATTGGTCGCCAGAACCCGGCCGGGCCGATGCCTCGCGAGACTGGCCAGGATAACCTCCTCGACCTCAAGCGCGAGCTGTGCCCGAGGGGATCCCAGCTTCATCGCAACCTCCCGCAGAAAATCGGCCCGTGGGTCGGTGCCGCGGTAGACGCGATGGCCAAATCCCATGATCCGCTCGCCGGAGTCGAGCTTCTGCTGCACCCAGGACTCGGCTCGGCCAGCGGTAACGATCTCCTCCAACATCGTCAACGCAAGACTCGGAGCACCACCATGCAACGGTCCACTAAGCGCACCAATCGCCGCCGTCAACGCGGCACCAAGATCAGCTCCGGTGGACGTGACCACCCGCGCCGCGAACGTAGAGGCGTTGAACCCGTGATCGATGGTGGTGATGAGGTACTGCTCGAGTGCCCTGGTCTGCTCAGGGGTCACAGCCATGCCAAGACGAGCGAGGAAGTCACCGACGATGCCGAACTCAGGGGCGCCGGCCGAGACATCCTCGCCCCGAACCAGTCCGGCGATGAGCAGCGGGGTGATGCTTACGGCCTGGAGCGCCTGTTTCGCCCGCTCGTCCGGGGACGTGCCAAGCCAGGGT
>CAYUOD010000421.1:0-3008 GCA_964446225.1 uncultured Acidimicrobiales bacterium
GCTTCACGGCCTCCCGCAAGATGACCGCCATCGAGCCGGCAACCTTCAGTTCCTCTGCGGTTACGGGCGTCTTGTCCTTCGTGTAACCAACAACGATGCGGCCAAGGCGCGCACGCAGGTCCTGCAAGTCTGTACACAAGGCAAGAGCGGCCATCACCTCTGATGCTGCAGTTATATCGAAGCCTGTCTCGCGCGGTATGCCGTCGAGGCGTCCGCCCATCCCCACGACGGTGTTACGCAGCGCACGATCGTTGATGTCGAGCACCCGGCGCCAGGTGATGTTATGGATATCGAGGCCGAGTTCGTTGCCATGGAACAGATGCGCATCAAGCATCGCTGAACACATGTTGTGCGCTGCTGTGACTGCGTGCATGTCGCCAGTCAGATGCAGGTTGAGCAACTCCATGGGCACAACCTGGCTGTAGCCACCGCCAGCGGCGCCGCCCTTTATTCCAAAAGTAGGACCCATCGAAGGCTGGCGGATCGCGATCATGGCGTTTTTGTTGATGTGCGAAAAACCCTGCCCAAGACCGACCGTGACCGTCGTCTTTCCTTCGCCAAGAGGAGTCGGAGTAATGGCGGAGACCACTACATACTTGGCCCGGGGGCGATCCGACATAGCCGCGGTCGCTTCCAGTTTGATCTTCGCTGCGCCCTCGCCGTAGAGCTCAAGAAACTCGTGAGGGATACCGGCGATATCGGCGATATCGGTAAGCGGTCGAATGGTTGCCTTGTTTGCAATATCAAGGTCTGAGGGAAAGGCCGTCATGTCACTCCACATTGAATAACAGTTCAAATATGACTGGATGAATAGCGACGGCCTAACGCAGTAGAGGCATTCCACGACGTCCTTCGCAATCGCTATGGTAACCCAGTCGAGCGACACAAATTCCACAAACTGTTTAGGAGCCCTACGCTGGGATGGGACCGCTGCTCCTCATGATTGTGGGCCTCAACTTTGTCGCTAGGATCGGCCAATGACCGAGTCGTGGACACAGCCAGATCGATATCTCGCTGACACCGCAAATACTCTCTCTCTGGGCCGGGCACTGGACGTTGGCTGCGGTACCGGCGCAGACGCATTGTGGCTCGCGGACCAGGGCTGGGATGTCACCGCAATCGACACCTCGAAGCTGGCCACCGAGACAGTACGCAACCAGGCACTTGAATGGCAGTTGCCGATCACTATCGTGCGCGTCGATGGAAGGGAGTTTGTAGCCGAGGAGTCCTTCCAGCTCGTCACCCTCTGCTACCTGCATCTTCAAACACACATTTACCCGAAGCTGCTAGCCAACGTCGTCTCTCTCGTCGCGCCAGGCGGAACACTCATATGGCGCAGCTTCGACGCGGATGCAGTCGAGCCTGGCGTCGATCAGGAACTCCTCACAACCTGGAACTCAATCGTCGAGCATCTCGGTGACGGGCTCATCGTGAAGCAAGCCGGGGCCGCCGACGAATACTTCCCGTACCTCGAACGCCGAATGCGGCTCCTCACCGTAAGAGCGCAACGACCCGCCTAAGCACTGAGGATCACCCCGATGACGGTGAAGCCACCTCTTTGTTCAGATCCTTGCCTGCCAAAAATCTCTTGAGGTTCTCCTCGAACTCTGCGGTGCTGCGGTCGCTGAGACGGTCACCCCAAGCCGAGACATGAGCGGTGATATGGATGTTGGGCTCATTCCAGAACGCATGGTCCTCGCCAAGCGGCTCCTCGCGAAATACGTCAAGCACTGCATAGCCCGGGGTGCCTTGTTGAATAGCGGCCAAGAGCGCCTCATCAACCACGATGGCACCCCGCCCCACGTTCACGAGAACCGAGCCCTGCTTCATCGCGCCGAGAAACGCCGCGTCGACCAAGTCACGAGTGTCGTCAGTCAGAGGAGCGCTGATCACGACCACGTCCGAATCGCCAAGCTCATCGAACAATGCGTCGGTACTCACCACTCGAGCTGAGTCGTGCGATTCAGGGCTGCGCCTAATGCCGACAACCTCGCAGCCGAACGCAGTCGCTCTATCTGCCACGAGTTGCCCGATCGAACCGAAGCCGACAATGAGCCACTTCGTTCCACAGAGTTCCCTCGCTGGTCGACGACTCCACTTATTCGCAGCCCGGGCAGAGTATCGCTGGGCCTGAATCTGATAGATACCGAGAACATTGCTCAGCACATACTCAGACATAGCCGTCGCCTGAGCGTTGCTGTTCGCGAGACGCACCCCGTTCTGGATTATGCACTGATAGGCGGGACTGTCATAGCCGGCGGATGCCGTTTGCAGCCACTCGACGGACTCCATATTGCCTACCGCATCAAGTAACTCCCGCCAGATGCCATCTGCGAAAAACTCGAAGCTCAGCCACACGGCCCGCGGCCGCGCAGACTCGATCGGGCTGCCACTGGTGTCGAAGAAGCCGTCCAGATTCCAGTGGACAACCTCTATTGCGAGATCATCGGCAGCCGGGGTATCACTGATTCGCTGATAGGCCTTGGGATGCATCAAGATCTGCAACGGGTTCATTCGGCAAATCTACCGTTCGACATCAGTGTCCGTGTCTACGATCGGTGGCCCGGTAGTGCGACGGCGTCTCGCCGGTGAGCCTGGAGAACTGGTGAGTGAGCGCGGCCTGGTCGTAGAAACCGCAGCGGGCTGCAATTTCTGACACGGGCATATCAGTACTAACCAGTAGTCCAGCGGCGGCCTCCACCCGTACACGCAACAGATACTGGGTCGGCGTAATCCCAAAGACCTGCTTCATCCGCTTCCTGAAACGCGCGGATCCATAACCAGACGCGTCGGCGAGTTGGGCCATCGTGAGACGTTCAGTGAAGCGCTCGTGGATGATATCCACTGCCTGAGCCAGCCCGCCAAGCTCGGGATCACTACTCTCAGGCACAACCAAATCTCGGGACAGACTCACAAGACCGACGACTGCGCCCGAGTCGTCCAACACCGGCAACTTGGTCGTGAGGTACCAGCCAAGGGACTGATCAGCCTGCACGATGATCTCAAGT
>CAYUOD010000422.1:0-3000 GCA_964446225.1 uncultured Acidimicrobiales bacterium
TTGTGTTTGAGTTTCGACCTTACTTCCGTGTGGAGGTAGGCGCTGCCGCAGACGAGGCGAGCGAGGCCGAGTCGTCCGAGCCAGAGTCCGTTGAGGTCGAAGAGGTCGTTGCAGACCTTGAGGACCTTGAGGACGTGAAGCCTGAGGAGAAGGCCGAGGAGAAGCCAGCTGAGTTGGAGCAGGCCAAGGACCGCACTGAGCAGTCCTCGGAGTCCGATCGTGCGGAGTCTCCCAAGTCCTCACGGATCTTCAGTCGGTCCTAGCCGATAGCGCTCTGTAGCCAGATCGCGAGTCCAACGAGTGTCAGGCCGATGAGTCCGGCAATGATAATGCCTGCTCCGAGGCCGATAATAGCGATCCAGATAGCCGACCAGACCCGCTTCAGGATGAAGGTCCGGCGATGCTTCACGCCTGCTCTTAGTGCGTATTGTGGAACATCTTGCTGTTCTAACGGGTTCTGCTGACTAATCGGCACCGGATGTCGGTCTTCTGAGGGTACAGCGAACCCGCGCGCCCATTCATCCTCGGGCGTGGCAGAGTTGGCTCGTGCCAGTCGGAAGAAGTGGATTACTGTTCCGCCGACGATAAGAACGAGCGAGATGACAACAAAAGTATTCACGGAGGAACAAATCGTACCGCCCAGCCAGGCCGGGTCGGGGCGCAGAAGGCCTAATCGTGCTGGTTGGGTTGTCCTCGTGGGGACCGCAGCGCTCGTCGTGGCGGCACTTTGGTGGTTCGCTCGGCCAGGTGACTGGTATGCGTTTTATCCCGGTAACGCAAATCCAACTGAAGACGCGATTGCCGTCGAGGGTGTCGAGCTTTACCCAAACGACGGTGAACTGTATTTCATGACCGTTTCGTCGCGTCAGATTTCCCCCATTGAGCGGGTAACGCTGAGTTTCGACAACACCGTTGACATCGTCGATGCTGAGCAGGTGCTGGGCGACGGCACGGCTGAGGATCGCCGGATACGGAATCTTCAACTCATGGACGGATCCCAGAGAGCAGCTACAGCTGCGGCTCTTGACTTTCTTGGCGTTGAGATCGGTGTTCTTCCTGGTGCTTTGATCACCACGGTGCAGGTTGGTTCGGCAGCATTTGAGACCTTGGAGCCTGGTGACCTTGTGACCGAGTTCGGGGGCAATGTGGTGGCTGGGCCCTCTGACCTCGTTGACGCGGTCGCCGCCAACGACCCCGGCGATACTGCCACTGTGACCTTCGTGCGGAATGGCGAAGAACAGACTTCCTCGGTTGTTCTCGGCGAAAAAGACGACGGTGGGGCTTTCCTGGGTGTTTCTGTGGGCGTTGAACTGGATCTTCCCATAGACATCACCATCGATGCTGGCAGCGTCGGTGGTCCATCGGCCGGACTGGCCTGGACCCTGGCGCTCGTGGATTTACTCACCGAGGGCGAGTTGACGGGTGGCAACCGCATCGCGGTCACGGGAACCATGAACTACGACGAAGCCCTCACCGTTGGCCCCATCGGCAAAGTCGAACAGAAGGCCTACGCAGCGAGAGAGCAGGGCATCGACTACTTCATTGTGCCCGAGGCGAACGCCGCTGCAGCGCGAACTGCAGCCGGCGGCGAGATCGAAATTATCGGTGTTGGAACGTTGCAGGACGCAGTCGATGCCCTCGTTGAATTGGGCGGAAATGGCGACGAGCTGAGCGCAGACGAACTCCTTGAGGTCGCTGCGGCCTAGCCGGCAACTTTGTCGCGCAAGACCTCTGCCGACGAGCGTCAACGACCTAGTCTCTAGGGGATGACCGAGTCGACCGGAGGCCACGGCCTCGATCCCGAGAAGGTGGAGAACACCAGCTTTTCTGTAGCGCTTCGCGGGTTTGATCGCACCGAAGTTCAGCAGATGCTCACCGCCACGGGAGCTGAGATTCGGCGACTGAGAGCCGTGGTGGATGGCCTGGTCGGTGAACTGTCTGATGCCCATTCGCAGCCGGACATCATGAAGTTCTCAGAGGAACAGCTCATTCATCGTCTGGGCGAGGAGGCCATTGCTGTGCTTCAGGTAGCACAGCAGACATCGACGCAGATGCTGGCCAAGGCAACCGAGCACGCAGCAGAGATCGAGGCGGCTGCTTTGGCCGAAGGTGGACGCATTCGAGGTGCCGCCGAGGTTGATCGAGCGGGCTTCGTGGAGGATGCCCGCCAGGAAGCTGAGGATGCTGAGGCGACTGCGTCCCGTCTGAGGCATCAGGCTGTCCACGATGCTGACCGTGCACTGGATGAAGCACGCCAAAGAGCCATCAGCCTTGTTGCAGAGGCTGAGACACGTCGTACAGACCTTGACGCAGAGATTCAGAACATGAAGTCCCAGGCCAGAGCGGAGGTGGCAGGGCTGATCACCGCCCGGGACAGGCTGCTGATGGCTCTGCAGAACGTCGGGGCAGCGATACGCGAGGCAGTGGATCAGCTCACCGGGCCCACCGAGGAACTCCATGCACTCGAGCTGTCCCTCGACGACTTCGGGGAGCGCTATCAGTCGGGGTCGTTGGTGCTGTCCGAGCAGGATGGTGACTCAGCTCCACTGAGTCCGCCGGCCCAAGAACTGAGCGACGATGCTCCCGGGGTCGGTAAGGAACAACCCAGCGCCATTACCGATCTGGTGGTGGAGCCAACTGATGAGTTGGAGGAGGTTCGTGTTATCGAAGCGGACGTCGCTGAGGCCGAGGACCAGGAGCCGCCGTCCGTTCCACCGGAGTCTGCTACAGAGTTTTCTCGAGATGGAATCCGTATCCTGAGTGAGCCGCCTCCGGGTTACGTGCCGAGAGGCACTAGCTCCGCTGAGGCTCTCGAAGAGCCGGATTCGTCGCACGAGACAGACGAGCTGCCTGCGTCTGAGCCCGAAGCAGTACTCGAGCCAGAGCCCGAGCCAGAGCTAGAGCCAGAGCCCGAGCCCGAGCCCGAGCCCGAAGCAGTACTCGAGCCAGAGCCAGAGCCCGAGCCCGAGCCAGAGCCCGAGCCAGAGCCCGAGCCAGAGC
>CAYUOD010000423.1:0-2996 GCA_964446225.1 uncultured Acidimicrobiales bacterium
TCACCAGGCGACCATCCAACAGAATCGCGGACGCACCGGTTTCGCCGGTGTCGGAGCCAAATCGAACGCTCACAAGTCCAAGGGAACGCAGTGTCGCCATAAGCGTGTCGAACGGCTCTACGGTGAGCGTTGTCTGCTCGTCGTTCAGTATGAGGGAGATTTCCATTACGCCAACTCCTCGGCTACTCGGCGGACATTCACAGTTGCTAGATGCGTGCGGTATTCAGCGGTTCCCCGAAAGTCTGACTCGGGAGCCAGACCGGCGGTGGGATTAGCTGGATCGACCTGAATCGGGGTCGCAGCGACGCCAGTAATTGCCATCTGTAAGCCCTGTTCACTTGCTCTGGCTACTACTGCAACGATGGGTTCATCTGCAGGCGTTCTGCCGGTTGCGGCTATCGCCCCGCGGCCGCTGCCAGCAATAGTGACCGCAGTTATCAATCCCGTGCGGCTGCCCGCCAGGTAGTCGACCAGAGACATCGACTCAGCGCCGTGAAACTCGAGGGACGCTTCGTGCACGATGAGCGCTGCAACGACAAGGCTGGTCGCGTCTGCGACCGCCGCGGTCCCGCCAACGGTGGCCTGGTTACGTAGGGCCGACGGCAACTCTCGACGAGCCGCTGTTGCAAGTAGTTGCGGTACGCGGCCGTCGTCTGTCAGGTCACCCAGTCGGACCATCGCGCCGAGGCGGATCCGGCTTCCGTCCACCTCGATCGCAGCGAGACCCAGAGATTGAAGGTCAACGAGTTCTACCCCATCGGCCCTACTTTGACGGGCGACGGGAACAAGCGCGGTCCCACCTCCGAGTGCTCGACGGTTTGAGTCCTCAAGGAGCCTCACAGCTTCATCAAGGTCTGTAGGCCGGTAATAGGCCGTAATGCTCGGCACGACTTGTCTCCCTACTTGGCATGAGAGCGGCTTGGCGCGGCGTCAGACCACTCACCCACAAAGTTTGATTATAGTAAACAGAAATTAGTGCGCCTAGACGCGAATGGCAAGAAAGCTGAGGGACGCAACTCAGCCGGATCGACCACCTTCGCTTCCAGAGTGCCATATAGTCAGGGGGTGACTGACATGCGCATAGGTACCGAACTTCGGCGAAGAAGGAACGCTCTCGGTCTTACACTCCGAGACGTTGCGGACCAGGCGGACCTCACGAGCGGATTCCTGTCGCAGGTGGAAAACGACCGCGTCTCTCCTTCCCTCAAGTCATTGGGACGCATCGCGGAAGTCCTACGGACCCCGCTGTTCCATCTGCTCAGCACCGCAGGTGACAATCCCGTGGTCCGTGCAGACGAACGCACAACTGTGCAATTTGCTGATACCGAGAACTCCATAGACATCCTCACGCCATTTCGCGACTGGCAACTGCTTCCGTTTCAGAGAACTCTGCAGGCTGGCGAATCGATCAAAGCGGTGCGCCTCGAAAGGGCCCGGGAGGAATGGATCCTCATCCTCTCAGGTGCCTTCGAGATCAGCCTTCGGCCTGACGAGGTGTACGAACTCAGCGCCGGTGACACCATCCACTTTGAGAGCAGTCGGCTGCTCGAGATCAAGAACTCAGGCACAGATGCAGCCGACTATCTCTGCATCATGACTCCTCCCGCTATCTAACCTCTGTCTCAGGAGCGACCGCTCCATAGCGGGGCGTAGCACCGGTGAGCGCGGCCCATCTCGTCGTGCCGTACTCGAAATGCCACCACTCCCCCTGGAGAACCACAAAGCCGGCACCGCTCATCACGCTGTAGAGCAGGCGGCGAGCATCACGGTCAGCTCCCGGTACCTGCTCAAGAGCAGCGCAAGCCGCCAGTGGTGTGAAGTCATCGAAGTCGGTGCCAGCGGCGATCGGGATGCCACCGACCGTCAGCGTGAGATCCACTGCCCCACCAGTCTCATGCGGCGCTGGAAGGCGGGGATCCTCGGTAGGAACCGCCAGGAAACCGGGCGGCAACTCCGGGTCCGCGTAGGCATGCTCGTAGAGTTCGACCTGCAGATCCCGGGGCCGCCAGGCATCAAAAACCGCCAGACCAAAGCCGTCCGGAAGAGCAGCAAGGGCACGGATCAGACGATCAACAACCTCTGGACGAAGCCAGCATTTCGAGATCGCATTGCTCCAATGGCCCTGTTCATAATGTGAGAGCCACGGGATTTCGCTGTGCCTCAACTCGATGAGCGGTTCGGCGCTGGGTTTCTCTAGCAGCCTCGGATCAGGTTCCACCAGCGCCGGCAACGGCAGCTGGGGTGCGAGTGCATATCCCGCTTCATCGAGCGCAGCCTGTGTCGGAGTGCCCAGCAGTGGCAGCCCCACCTGAGGCTCTGTCACACGGGATACCAGTCAGCGAACGCATCAACGACCGGCTTCACATCAGGCATCATTGGATACAGGATCGGGCAGGTCACGCCTGCATCAATGTACTCGGCCACCTTGTCCTGACATTGCACGGTGGTGCCGACCGCCATGAGGCTGCGTACAAGATCATCTGGAATCAAGTGAGCGGCCTTACGGTAATCGTCCTCTGTGGCTGGCCAGCCAACGACCTCCTGAACCCTGCTCACCAGCTCAGGATCGGCCCCAGAGGCCTTCATGATGTGCGGCTCGGTGCCCAGGTAGTAAGCGGCGAGGGACTTGCCCGTCATCATTGCTTCATCCGGGTCATCGTCTGAAAGCGAGCAGACCAGCAGCTCAGGACGATCAATATCGTCAATGGTTCTCCCGGACTTCTCGGCACCGACGGTGACCGCCGCCACTGCTTCACGGATGTAGTCACACGAGACGACATAGTTGAGGACGACCCCGTCGGCGATCTCGCCGGTGAGTTCCAACATCTTCGGGCCAGTTGCACCGATGTAGATCGGAATATCCCGAGGACCTGTGTCGCCGTATGCAACGTCGAGCCGAATCTTGTCCAAGTGCACGAACTCACCGTCGTAGGAGACTTCCTCCATCGTGAACAATTCTCGAATCGCCTCGACGTTCTCGCGCATCGCGGTCAGCG
>CAYUOD010000424.1:0-2981 GCA_964446225.1 uncultured Acidimicrobiales bacterium
CTTGCGGCAGACATTGCGACTGAGATTCCTATGACAGATGGCATGATGCAGGTTCCGGTCCAGCCAGGATTCGGAGTCGAGATGGATGAAGACGCCATAGACCGCTTCACCGTGCGTAGGCAGGACTTCAGGCTCTAGAGGCACTCAGCCAGATCTGTCCAGCTGCAATCAGGGTCGCTCCAATCGCTATCTGGGTACGCACCTGACTTGTCAGATCATCACCCAGGCGAACCAGGAGCAGTTGCCCCAGCGACACGATTTCGTTGGAGGGAAGATTGCCCAGTACGAAGCGCTGCCACAGCCAGTTGAGCGCAAGGATGGTGAGCGCGCCGATCACGATGCCAAGGCCGACTCTGCGCACGATCCTGCCTGGCTTGGGATGCAGAATCGTGGCCATAGCGAGGGCTACGGCCGCCGCCATGATGGGAATTGACCAGGCCAGACTGCTCCATTTTTCGACCGCGGAGAGGTTTGGCAGGGGCGTCGTTTCGGGGTTGAAGGTGAGCGGAGGCACCACGGGCGCGGAGGCCAGTTGAGCACTAAGAGTTGTTTCACCGCTCGCGGCGAGATCGCTGCTGACTTGTCTTCTGATGAGATCCAGATCGACCAGGACTTCGTTCGCGGGGAGACCAAGCATCTGGTTGGTCGCCTCACGTGCGACTCGCTGCAGTGCGATCTGCGTTTCCGGTTGGGCCAGGACCGCCTCCACACTTGCGCGAGGTACGTCGACGCCAGTGAGTTCGGCTTCGAGGCGTTGTTCAATCTTTCCCGCTACCAGCCCGATAAATGCGTCACTCGAGACCACTTCTCCCACAGCTTCTTCAATCGCGACTGGTTCCACGACGGTGGTGTCCACCCACCACGAGATCGCTGCAAGATGAAACAGCCAGATTGCGACAGCGGCAAGGATGCCTGCGGAAATGCGGAGCATAGAGAGTCAGTCGGCGTTGGTGCGGGGAAGGCAAGAGAAAAAGTTTGGCGAATTCCTCAACATTGGGGGGTGAAGGTCCGATCTATCCTGCATGGGTTCCAAGCTTCCCTACAGACATTTGGCCGCATTTGCCGCGATCGTCGTCGTTGGCATCTTCAGTGTCGGACAAAGTTCTCGTGTACCTCTGCTGTGGCGTTTCGATCTTGGAATGCATGAACTTGGACATCTCATCGGCTATATCCTGCCAATTCCTGAGGTGGCAGTGGCCGCGGCCGGTTCTCTTGCCCAGGTCGTCGTGCCGTTGGGCCTCGCGGTCTACTTCGGTGTGGGATTCAGGAACCATGTCGCCGGAGCCGTTTGCCTAGCTTGGGCAGCGGCCAGCCTGCAGGACGTGAGTGTCTACATGGGGGATGCGCCCTTTGAGCGTCTGCCTCTTATCGGCGGGCGCCACGATTGGGCATTCATTCTCGGGCCAGAAGGCTTTGATCAACTCGCGAAGGCCGCGGATCTGGCTGGCATCGTACGAGTCATGAGCATCGCGATATTGCTGCTGTCGATCGTTCTTGTGGCTGTGGACCTCTGGCGGGACACTCGGCCGACCGGATATCTGGAGATGGTGGAAGGTCGTCAACGTGCGGTGACCGCGCTCGACTGGGAATAGGGCATCCCCAAAAGGGAACAGAACAGCCACAAAGCTCGTTTCCGTGAGCATGCGATTCGACGTACTGGTAATTGGAGCAGGAGCAGGCGGCATCGCCGCGGCGCGGGAAGCCCGGCGGCGCGGGGCGAGCGTGGGAATCGTGTCGGATGGCCCGCCCGGTGGTGACTGCACGTTTACCGGCTGCGTCCCTTCCAAGACCCTGATCGAGGCTGCCAACCAGGGCGTCAGCTATGCCGAAGCCAAGCGCCGGGTGGATGAGACGGTTGCTGCCATTGCGGCGGCTGAGAACATTCAGGCTCTGTTGGACGAGGGCATCAACGTCGTTGAGGGCCGCGCGTCATTTGTCGGAGCGAGAGTCGTGGTCGTTGACGGCAAGGAGTTTGAGGGCAAATACGTCATCATCGCGACCGGTTCACGACCGTTTGTGCCACCTGTGCCGGGCCTTGAGGATGTGGCATTTCTGACGAACGAGTCGATGTTTGAGCTGGAGGAACTGCCGGAGTCGCTTGGAATCATTGGCGCCGGACCAATTGGTGTGGAGATGGCTCAGGCCTTTGCCCGCCTGGGTTCCCGGGTGACGCTTGTCGAGCGCATGGGCAGGGTGTTGCCGCTGTTCGCGTCCGAGGTACACGACGTACTTGCTCCAGCGCTTGTGGCGGACGGTGTCGACGTCCGCGTTGGGGTCTCTGTTGAGGAAGTAACGGGGGGAGCCTCGGGGTTGAGCCTGCGCCTGCCCGGTGAGGAGATCCAGGTCGAGAAGTTGTTGGTCGCGGCCGGACGTGTGCCTAACACTGCTGGCCTTCACTTGGATCTCGCAGGAGTTGTCGCGGATGAGACCGGTCTCATCGAGGTTGACAAGGCCCAGCGCACAAGAGCGGCTGGCATTCTCGCCGTCGGTGACTGCTGCACCCCTGGCGGTCTTACCCATGTAGCTGTTCATCAGGCTTATGTAGCGGCCACCAACGCCATTTCGCCGCTCCGCCAGCGGGTGCCGCTCAAGTTTGCTGCGGAGTTTGTCCCAGCGGCTGTATTCACTGATCCCGAGGTTGCGACGATTGGGATCCCGGACAGCGCTGACGTGTCCCACACGACGAGAGTGGTCTACAACAGCGAAATTGACCGGGCCGTGATATCGGGCCGCGTGGACGGATTTGCGAAACTTGTGGCTCAGCCCCGGCGCGGAACAGGAATGCGCTACGGCGGACGAATAGCTGGCGCAACCGTTGTGGGTCCCCGGGCCGCGGACACGCTCCAAGAGGTAGTGGTGGTGATGCAGTCGGGTGCTTTTACCGGTCGTTTGGCGCAGGCCATGCATCCGTATCCGAGCTGGGGGCAGGCGGTGCAGACCGCTGCGTGGCAGATCGTGCAGAATGAAGGGGTAGATCAAGC
>CAYUOD010000425.1:0-1246 GCA_964446225.1 uncultured Acidimicrobiales bacterium
ACGAGTGTGTGTTCTGACTGTTTGCTCATGCAGGGATGCTCCGTGCGAGCGCCCAGATTTCCGGTTTACCGCTCAACTTGGCAGGCATTGCAGACCTAGGCCAGGACCCACTCATCGCGGGAGGCACTGAGCTACTCGCGTTCACGACCGCTCTCGTTGGACGCGACGTGGACTCGCTCGGTTCGGCGCGTTCCGCGTTGACGGCGGCGTTGGGCTCTGAGGCCACAGCGAGAGCGTCCGCGGTGGCTGGAAACTTCGAGATGATGAATCGTCTGCTCGACGCCACTGGCGTGCCTGCTTCGGTGGATCCGGGCTTCGCGGTGGAGCTAGGCCTAACTTCGAACTGGCCGGAAGGCTCCTAGCCGGAAAGGCAGGCGAGATCCATGGAGCATGTACTCGGGTCCAACGAGGTCTCAGCTCAGCTTGGCCCACTTGATGGATGGGAACACCGAGACGATGCGCTGTGTAGGCGGTACCTCTTTGCCGACTTCTCTACCGCTCTTGGGTTCATGGAGTCAGCTGCCTCGGAGATAGACGCGGTGGACCACCATCCGGAGTGGAGCAACGTCTACAACACAGTTGATGTGCGTCTCACGACCCACAGTGCGGGCATTCGAGTTACAGCCAAGGACTTTGTGGTCGCGTACATCCTTGATCAGCATGCTGGCGCCGCTGGTCTTGTGTAGGTCGCGACTATCTGTGGCGTTTCGAGCGCTCACAGTTGAGCGTTGAGCCGCCCTGGGCCAGGCAGCGATCCCGGCCGCGTCCTCCGTCGAGCCAATCGGTGCCTCGTTGCCCAATGAGAATGTCTCGGCCGTTCCCGCCGAGCACGATGTCGTCGCCCTTTCCTGCGAGCACAAGATCTGAACCGGAGCCAGCGAGAATTATGTCATCTCCGCCGAGGCCAAACACCATGTCTTTGCCGCCGTAGGCGCAGATGATGTCATCACCGTCGGTGCCGATCAGTATTTCCCGCTTGTTGGTGCCACGAACTGTGCATGCTTCAGCTGGATCCCCGAACCGCAGCAGCAAGGATCCGGTGCCACAATAGCCAGCATCCTTGAGATCGCAGATGCTGTAGGTCAGCTCATACTTGCCTATGAGTATGGGACCGGAACGTGGGATTCGTCCCGGCTTATCGTCACCGAACAGAATTTCCCCTGACTTCGGATCGACTTGGAAGGCACCGATATCGGGAACACGAACGAGTTGGAGCGATGCGGGATTCGGCTCGAATCCAGCGAGG
>CAYUOD010000425.1:1346-2979 GCA_964446225.1 uncultured Acidimicrobiales bacterium
ATCGGGAACACGAACGAGTTGGAGCGATGCGGGATTCGGCTCGAATCCAGCGAGGTCCAACGACTTCAGGACATCGAATCTGAATATCTTCGGCCTGAAGATGAGCTCGTGCGTAAGTCCGGTAATCACGAAGATCTGCGCCTCGTACGCTCCAACGTCGCAGAGGCCAGCAGCCGGTCGCGGCTCGCCTCGCTGGTCTGCGAATACCTCAGCCGCGCAGGTAGCAGGAGGCACGACATCGCGCAGCACGCTGTCGACAGCCAACGAGTGGGTGTCCGTAGGCCCGCCGTTTGCTGAGAGGGGATTGAGACCCGTCGCGCCGATGCCAGGCAGGTCGTTGATGTTGCTGAAGCCGCAGGTGGAGTCCGTGTCGGCGTTGTAGCCGCTAGAGATGGAGAATCCGTCCACCAGGCAGTTGCTGCCGCCAGCGGGATCTGCGACCACGCTGGCTATGGCGTTGAGGTTTGAGTTTTGGGTAGTGATGTTTCCGCCAGCATTATCGACGATTGTCGCGAACGTGAGTTGGAGATTTGAGCCGAATCCGGTGGCTACACCTATCGTGTTGTTGCCGCTTATCGTCGAATTCAGGATCTCCGATGGCAGGTTGGTGTCCAGAAACACTGCAGCTCCCGGACCGGTATTGTCCGCGACAAGGCTCTGAGTGAGCTCTATGCCATAGCCGGGATTGATGCTCTCAAACGCGTACAGGCCGGCGCCCACAGCGAAGCTGGTGTTTCCCGAGATGTCAGCCTGTTGGAGCGTGGAAGCTGTGTTCTGAATCGCAACTCCGCCTCCCTGCGCAGTGGACTCGTTGTTGGTAATGGCTGCTCCGAAGATGTTGAGGCTGGCCGCGTTGTCGACATCCAGACCGCCTCCAGATCCCTTTGCTTCGTTGTTGTTGAGTGTCACGTTGAACAGCGTGGCGGCATCGCCTGAGAAGGCCGCATGGGCAACGCCGCCGCCGTTTCCGTTCGCCCGGTTGCCCTCTACGCTCACCGTGGACAGAGTCAGATTTCCGTTCCGTACATAGACGCCGCCGCCCTCGCCGAACGGTCCGTTGAGGAGGTCGTCTGGGTTACCCGCGGTGTTGTCGTTGGATACCGAGCTGCTGACCGTAAGCGAACCGCTATTGACTGCGATGCCTCCGCCGTCTGATTCAGAGGAGTTGTTCGTGACCGAAGTTGCGTTAATGACGTTTACGAACAGGCTGACTCCGCCGGTGCCTTCAGCGTTGATGCCTCCGCCGCGCCCGCTGGTTGCATTGCCGTCAACGACTGTGTCAGCCACCAGCATTGACGCGGTGGGTTGGAAGTCCGTGTCGGCGGTCATCCTGATGCCGCCGTTTGTCAGGTTGTTCGTCACCGTGCTGCCCTGAACATCCATCTCCGAACAGGCTGTGCAGACGATGCCGCCGGCGTTGTTGGAGACCAGAGTCTCGAGGACGGCCACACCGCCGCAGCCTTCGTCATAGATGCCGATTCCGACGTTTGATTCGATCGTTGACATGGCGACATTGATGACGTCGGTCTCGCCGAGACCGTCGCAGCCCGTGTAGCGCAGTCCGTTGGCGCCGTTACCGCTGATCGTCGAGTTGCTGACTGTCATCGCTCCGGCGCCGGTCGTCCGGATGCCA
>CAYUOD010000426.1:0-2955 GCA_964446225.1 uncultured Acidimicrobiales bacterium
TTCTCGAGCGCACGCAGAAGCTGCGCGAGCGCTGGCACGGACACGATGACGATCGCATTCGAGTCGAACTCGCGCCCCTGATTCCCTGGGGCTGCTCAGACGAAGCAATGAAGATCACGGCGAACAAATCCCGGGAGTGGGGCTCAGGCATGCACATCCACTGCGCCGAGACTTCTCTCGAAGTGGACATGAGCCTCGACGAACGAGGCTGCCGGCACGTCGAATGGCTCGACAAGCTCGGCGCACTCGGACCAGACCTGCAATTGGCTCACAGCGTCTGGCTCAGCGATCACGAACTCGATCTCATCGAACGCCACGACGCCGTTGTCGTGCACTGCCCCGTCTCCAATATGTATCTCGCGTCGGGCGTCGCGCGCATTGTCGACATGCGGGAGCGAGGCATCCGCGTTGCTCTGGCCAGCGATGGACCCGGAAGCAACAACCGTCAGGACATGTTCGAGGTCCTGAAAGCGACCGTATTGTTACAAAAGGTGCACAACCTGGATGCAGTGGCATTGCAACCCGAGGACGCCATAGCAATGGCAACCAGTGGCGGGGCACAGGCATTCGGCAAAGCAGGAGAAATTGGAACTCTCGCACCTGGCTACAAGGCCGATCTCGTCATCGTCGACCTCAACACCGTGTTCGCCACTCCGGTCCATCGGGCGCCTAGCGCCGTGGTGTTCTGTGCTTCGGCGGGTGACGTGAGCCACGTCATCGTGGATGGACGACTAGTGATTGATGAGGGTGCGATGACTATGCTCGATGAGGATGCACTGCTCGAAGAAGCTCGCGAAGCCGCAGGAGAACTCTTCTCACGAGCAGACATCAACACAAGGCTCAATAGATGACAACATTCGTCTCTACTGGACAAGCCAACAAAGTTAACAATACGATGCAGGCATAAGTAACAGCAAACGTCATTCGGATGCCAGCTAGGGAGGATCGCCGGCTATGCCAAGTACTGATCAGGAGGGGCCAGCAATAGGCTTCACTGACATTTCGATGACATTTCCCGACGGTACCCGGGCTTTGCAGGACATCACTTTCACCGTGGAGCAGGGGGAGTTCGTAACAATCGTCGGCCCCTCGGGCTGCGGGAAGTCAACGCTGCTCAAGATCGCCTCGGGACTTCTGGAACCCACAAGAGGTGAGGTTTCCATTGACCGTGACCAGATTGGCTACGTCTTTCAGGACGCCACTCTGTTGGACTGGAGGACAGTGCAGCAGAACGTTGAACTGTTCGGTCAGCTCCACAAGTTCGACAAGAAAAAACGCCGGCAACTCGCAACAGATGCAATCGAGTTGGTGGGACTCAAGGGTTTCGAGGACCACTATCCACGCTCTCTTTCAGGTGGCATGAAGATGCGAGCCTCTCTTGCTCGATCACTCACCCTCTCACCGCCGGTATTCCTCTTCGATGAGCCCTTCGCCGCGGTGGACGAGATCACCAGAGAGCGTCTGAACGAAGAAACGCAGGCCCTGTTCCGCCGAGAACACTTCACAGGCCTGTTCATTACACACTCAATAGGCGAGGCTGTGTTCATGTCCACCAAGGTGCTCGTGATGTCGAACCGTCCGGGCAGGATCGTCGCGACTTACGACGTTCCGTTTAAGTACCCGAGAGAACCCGAAATTCGCTTCGATGCAGACTTCGGAGAACTCTCAGGCGAAATCTCTGACGCGCTCAGGGGTGCCCACGCATGATCAGCGAAAAGGACCCGGTAAAGCCCTTTGTCATTGGCGTCTCGGGTGAGGGCGGTGAGGAAACCACCGATGACCCGGATGGAGTCCCGCAGCGTCGCAGCAGAACCCGCGGTGCGGCCTCCGCGATCGTGCCACCACTCATCTTCGGTGCCATCCTCCTCGGTATCTGGTACTACATCAGCTACGTAATTCTCACGCCAGAGCGCAGATTCCTGCTCGAGCCGCCCCACAAGGTACTCAAAGTCGGGTTCCTGGAGTGGGACAACTTCTCGGAAATCCTCGTCGGACTATGGTCCAGTACGCAGGTAGCCGCCATTGGGCTCGGTATTGCTATCGTGCTGGGCTTCTCCGTGGCCATTCTGATGAGTCAGGCGAAGCCAATCGAGCGGGGCGTATTCCCCTACATGGTCATGCTCCAAGCGATACCGATTCTGGCGATCGTGCCGTTGATCGGATTCTGGTTCGGCTTCGGATTCAAATCCCGAGTCGTCGTCTGCGTGATCATCTCGCTGTTCCCGATCATCGTGAATACCCTGTTTGGCCTGCAATCAGCCAACCAAGGAACACACAACCTCTTCACGCTCCACCACGCGAACCGGCTCACCCGCCTGCGCTGGTTGACCTTTCCCAATGCGCTGCCCGCGATCTTTGCCGGACTACGTATCTCGGCTGGACTCTCAGTCATCGGAGCCATCGTGGGCGACTTCTTCTTCGCCCAGGGCGAAGCCGGCATCGGGCAGTTGCTCAAGCGCTACGCAAGTTTCCTGCAGGGCGAACAACTTCTCGCCGCAGTGTTCATGTCATCGGTGCTGGGCGTCACAGTCTTCTTGCTGTTCGGTTGGATACAGCAGCGCGTCGTTGGCAAATGGTACGCCTCAGAGGGTCCAGGATCCTGACCTGCTGAGACAGCAGTTCTTTCAGATACCACAATCAATGGAGGGAACATTATGAGAACAAAGAGGTGGTTACGGCTGGCAGCCGTGCTACTAGCTTTCGGCCTTGTCGCCGCAGCCTGCGGCGATAGTGACGACAGTTCAAGCGGCGGCGACGCTCCGGCTACAACTGCAGCAGCAGCTGCGACAACCGAGGGCGCAGCAGCAACAACCGAGGCAGCATCAGCCGACCTGGCGGCTGTATGTCCGAATCCGGTCGTCATACAGTCCGACTGGTTCCCTGAAGCAGAGCATGGCGCAACCTACAACCTGATTGGTGATGACTACACCGTCGACACAGAGGCCCTCATCGTGA
>CAYUOD010000427.1:0-2950 GCA_964446225.1 uncultured Acidimicrobiales bacterium
CACCACCATGAGGCCGGTTCCGATGAGAATCATGAGAACGGTGACGAGTGATCTGATAGTCATTCCCCCTCCTTAAGTGGCACAATCGGGAACATCTTCATAAACAAGCCAATCATGAGAGCACCGAGCGCAAAGAGCCCGAACACGACGGCCCACTCAACCCCGTTGGGTGTGTAGGTGCCGGTTGGATACGGCAGGAGTTGACCGTGGGTTTGGCTTGGAACAACGATGAGGTAACGCTTGGCTACCGCCCCGATGTTGACGAGGATCGCTGCGGTGACGATGAGCGAGATCGACCAGTGTCTGGTGAGGGCTTGCACCATGAGCAGGGCAGCCGCGGTGACGAGAGAGACTATTGCTCCCCAGAATATGGGAGCGTACGGTCCGCTCAATATCGCCTCGGACAGGCCCTGCTCGGTGTCCCCTGGCTGATAGGTGATCGTCATTATTTCTACAACCGTGAAGTAGAGGTACGTCACCAGGAGTCCGAGGAGGAGTTTTCCCAGCCAGGAGAAGGCATCGATTGTGATTCGAGATTTGGTGTGGGTAGCTGATCTGACGATTGCACACAGCATGATCAGATTGCCAATACCGGACACGCCGGCAAGTACGACGAATCCGGGTGCCTGAAGCGCCCCGAACCAGCCTGGTCGTCCTACTTGCAGACCGAATACGAAGCCCACTGTTGAGTGTGCGATCACGAGCAGCGGGACGATGGCGACGGCCAACCAGAAGGTGACTCGCCGGTCAATCTTGTGCTGCTGTGGTGAGTCCTCATAGCCCGCTGCGAAGAAGCGGTACAGCCCTCGTAGTTTCGAGGGACGCTCAGCCAGAGTGGCCGCATCCTTGCGGCTCGTGACGTAGAGGTAGACGAGGCTGGCGAACAGGTAGCCCGAGATCACCATGGTGAAGGTTCCGAAGAACGGGCTTTGTGGGCGTCCGTATTGGAAGAGGTTCACGACGGCACGCCATGGGCGTTCCAGGTCTGCGAGGATTGCCAAGCCCCCCAGAATGAGTGCGACTACGGTGAGAACCTCGCCGATCCTTGCCACCGGCTCCAGCTTCTCTATCCGGAATATCCTGATGAGAGCGGCGACCGTGACACCGGCAAAGCTCACGCCGATGAAATACACGTAGTAGGCCACATATAGGCCCCAGGTGGCACCAGTCATGGTGCCGAGTCCTCGCATCCCCGTGCGGATAAGGCCCTCGTTCATTTGCAGTATGTATGCGTAGAGCCCAAGAGCTGTGACCGCCGCCATCAAGGCCAAGAACAGAATCCACGCCGGTGTGAATTTCCCTATGCCTTGAGGGAGGTCGGTTGTTGATCCTCGACCTGGTTGCTCCGGGGGAGCCATGTCAGGGAGGACTTCTTCAAGGGGCTTGGCTTTAGTGGTCACTGCCTTACCTCCGTTAGTGGTCGTTCGATCTCGTGGGTTTCAGAGTCTGGTGGCTGTCCACCCACATAGATCACGCTTGGATCGGTACCGAGGTCGTCGAGCAACTTGAAGGTGGAGTGCTCGCGTACGTACACCGAGAAGGGGCTTTCGAGGTCATCTGCATCACCGAAGTGGATGGCATGCACGGGGCACACATTCACACATGCCGGATCGAGTCCCTTGTCGATCCGCTGCACACAGAAGGTGCACTTCTCCATGACGCCCACGCTGTGGGCGCTGCCAGCGGTGAGCCTCTGCTCGTCGCCCTGCAGTTCGTCGAGGTCGGGATTCCGGTACGGAGGCACCAGGCCTCCGGTCACAGCCGCGACATCGGCGTCCTTGGCATCCACCTCGTAGTCTCCGAATGCATTCTCAGGTGTGCGCCAGTTGTAGTAGTTGACTCCGTAGGGGCAGGCGACTTCGCAGTACCTGCAACCAATGCAGCGTTCAGGGTCAGTCAGAATGAGCCCGTCTTCGCGCCGGAAGCGTGCTCCAACTGGGCAGACCTTCACGCAAGGTGCGTTGTTGCAGTGCTGGCATGGACGAGGCAGGAATGACTGCTTCGTGTCTGGATAGTCACCGGTTTCAGTTCTGAATACGTACATCCAGAACACTCCCTGAGGGGTGTTGTTCTCGATCTTGCAGGCCTCCATGCACGCTCGGCACCCCTGGCACCGGTCCAGATCGACGGCCATTGAGTAGTTCGTCATCTGCTATCCCTTCAACACTCGGACCTTGACGTGATATGACTGATCGGCAGTGCAGGCCATATAGCCCTCGCCCGTGTAGAAAATCTCGTTAGGTGAGGGGCCAAGACCCTTGTTGCGTTCAGGGGTCCAGCCGCCGAAGTGGTGGGGCATCCCAACCACATCCGGCCGTAGGCCAGCAGAGAAGGCCGCTACCGTTCGCAGCTGCCTCGTCTCGCCGGTTACCGCGTTGTGCGACTCGACGACGACCTCGTCGCCCTCTGAAATTCCGAGCTTGCTTGCGGTCTCGGGATTCATGTCCAGCCGCTGCTTGCCGCTCAATTCGGTGAGGAGCGGAATCATTGAAGTGCGGGTCTGCTTGTGCACGACGAGGTGGTATGAGATCAGCGTGAGATCGTATTCAGGCGGCGAGAAGTCCATGGTCGGCGTGCGCCAGGTCGGAAAGGCCGTGTAATCCTGCCAGTAGACCTTGTCAGCGCCGAGCTCTCGTTGCTTGCGCTGGGCCGCCAGCAGGCTCTCTCCGTAGAGTCGGTGCACAGCTCCACCGAAGGGCGGGTCGGTGAGGTAGCCGTAGCGTGCCGTGGCGGGCACAGGCCCTTTGATCCATACGCCGTTCTTCTCGAAGAACTCGATACCGCCTTCGAGACCTTCCATGCGTGACCAACGGTCGAAGATGTCGCGTACTTCGGGCTTCTCGTCGAGCGGCAGAGCGAAGGTGTCCTCCAACGGAAGGTTCTGGTTGACCTGGTCGATATAGCCACCTTCGCCGTAGAGCACTCCCAGCTTCTCGCAGAGATCGATGTA
>CAYUOD010000428.1:0-2926 GCA_964446225.1 uncultured Acidimicrobiales bacterium
GAAGCGTGGCGCCGATCGGCTGGTCTCGAACCCCATCAAAGAGGGCGTTAATGTAGCGGCGATTCATGGTGATCTGCGTCAGCGTGCCCGCGAGGCTGCGCTGCAGGATTTCACGGTCGGCAAATTGTCGGCCCTTGTGGCCACAGACGTCGCGGCTCGCGGTATTCACGTGGACGACATCGACGTGGTAATTCACTACGACCCGGCTGATGACCATAAGACCTATCTGCACCGCTCCGGGCGTACTGCCCGGGCCGGATCCAAGGGCATTGCGGTCACTCTTGCCATTTGGAACGAAGAGGTCGCTATCAACGTGTTGCAGCGTCGCCTCAAGATGAAGCTGCCAACGATCGAGGTCTTCTCGAACGATGACCGGCTCGCGGATCTGGCTCAGCTGACCCATGAGGTTTCAGAGTCCAAGTGAGCGAGGCTGGCCTGCTGGCAGTAGCTCGGCAGCGCCTCAATCAGCTCAACGTCCCTGACGTAGAGCGGATTCTTGCCCGCTTGCGCGCGGTCGTGGGCAACGACAACATCGGTCAGAGTGCTGAGATCGATGACGCTTCGAGCGACCCGGGTGCGCTTGGCCGACTGCGTTGGGAGCTCCTGAGCGAGGAGCAACGCAAAACCGATGGTGCGTTCTACACGCCGCCTGAGGTGGCCGCTGAGCTCGCTCAGGCCAGTGTTCGTGCCCATGTGCCTGCTTCGGTGTGTGATCCAGCGCTGGGCGGCGGTGTGTTCTTGTTGGCAACAGCCGACGCAATGGTCGCCGCGGGCGTGGCGCCTCGTGTTGCGTTCGATGCTCTACATGGTGTGGATGTGGATCCGGTGTCTGTTGCGGTTTCCCGGTTCTGCCTGGGTGAGTGGGCCTTTCGGAACGGCTTGGGCTGGCTCGATCCAGGGGGCCGGTTGGTTGTGGGGGACAGTCTGCTGTTGGATCCGTGGCCGTTCGCTCAGGCTGATCTTGTCATCGGGAATCCTCCCTTCGCTGGCCAACTCAAGAGCGCCACCGTTCATGAGCGGCAGAGAGCAATTGCTCTCAAGGAGCGTTTCGGGTCTGCGGCTCAGGCCTACACCGATGCAGCCGCGCTGTTTCTACTTCTTGGGAGCGAGATCGCATTGGCACAGGTCACGTTGGTTCTGCCCAGGTCTTTGCTCGCGGCGCGAGACGCCGGAGGGGTGAGGCGTCTCGTCTCGCAGCATTTTCGTGTCGATGAGCTTTGGCTCGGCACGAGCGAGCAGTTCCGCGCCAGCGTTCAGCTGTGCGCGTTGAGGTTGATGAGAACGTCCGGCGAAGCCGAGGTCGTTGTGCATGCAGGATTTGGTCAGCCCGCGGTGGCGGTTGAGCCTGGCGAATGGTCTGCGCTTTCTGCACGGGCAGCGGGCGTGCCGAGCGTTCAGATTGACTCGACAGCAGTGCTTGCTGATATCGCCTATGTCACTGCTGACTTCCGCGACGAGTACTACGCCCTGACCGATGCGGTGGAGGAGGACGTGGGCCAGGAGTTCAGCGCGCGACTGGTGACGAGCGGTCTGATTGACCCGGCGCATCTGAGGTGGGGCGAGGTGCCCTGCCGCTTCGCTCGACGGAAGTGGGAGCGGCCGGTGCTGCTGCGGGAGCGCGTGGCGACGAAGAAACGTTCGTGGTTTGATCGTCGTGTTCAGCCGAAGATTCTCGTGGCGAGCCAGACATCGGTGATCGAAGCGGTCGCCGATTTCGACGGCGGTCTCGTGCCGAGTACTCCTGTGGTGACGGTTGAGTCGGAACGTTTGTGGCATGTGCTGGCGGTGTTGTTGTCGCCCGTGGCAAGCGCTCAGCTGATGGCGGTCACAGCCGGCTCGGCTCAGGGGGCTGATGCCATGCGGGTGTCTGCCTCGTCGCTGAAGCTGTTGAGCCTGCCTGCTGAACATCCCGCTTGGGACGATGCAGCCGATCTCGTGGAGGCTGCCCAAAGCGCAGATCCTGAGCGTCGCCGTGAGCTGCTGTTGGCGTCAGCGGATGCGATGCTGCGGGCCTTTCAGGTCTCGAATCCAGAAGAGTTACGCAGCTGGTGGAGCGGCCGACTTCCAAGAGTGCGCTAGAATTTTCTATATAAACATCAGGAGTGGCCCGGTAACGGGTCCGGCAACCTGGGGGGACACCCAAGGTGCTTCTCGTCTCACGACGAGGATGTGGTCTCAGCGAATGAGACAAACAAGCGTCCACTTGGCCGCTATTGTGCCTGTCCCCCCGAATCGAACAACGGGAGACAAGTGAGCGGACGACAGGAGACATCGCCCCGAGGGCCTCTTCCCGTCACCGGCGCGTTCGATCCCGCTGATGATCCCGGCGACCGGCAGCTGCTGCATCTTCCTCATGCCCGCGCGTTTTCGCTCGAGGGCGGCGGTGTGTTGTGGGGTGTGACGCTGGCCTATGAGACCTGGGGCGAACTCAACGCGGACGCGTCCAACGCGGTGTTGGTCTGTCATGCGTTGACGGGCGACTCGCACGCTTTTGGCGAGCGCACTGACGCTCATCCCACGGCGGGCTGGTGGAACGGTGTCGTGGGACCTGGCTGCCCGATTGATACTGATACCTATTTCGTGGTGTGTGTGAATGTGCTCGGGGGGTGCCAGGGGACGACTGGTCCGGCCTCGGTGAGTCCGTTGACCAATGAGCGCTACGGTTCGACGTTCCCTGTTGTGTCTATTCGTGACATCGTGCGCACCCAGGCCGAAGTGGCTGACCATCTTGGTATTGCTCAGTGGCTGGCTGTCGTGGGCGGGTCGATGGGCGGGATGCAGGCGTTGGAGTGGTCGCTGACCTATCCCAGCCGTTTGCGGGGTGTGGCTGTTATCGCTTCAGCGGTGGCTGCTTCGGCTCAACAGATCGCATGGAGCATGGTCGGGCGTCGGGCGGTGAGCTATGACTCCGCGTTCAACGGGGGCG
>CAYUOD010000429.1:0-2921 GCA_964446225.1 uncultured Acidimicrobiales bacterium
ACACTGGTCCCAAACATGTCGTCTGCGGCCGCATTCGATGCTGTCAGCTTCGCCTCTTCGGTCCAGGTCATGCCTGAGCGGGTAAATACATAGGCCGAGCCCGTAGCTGAGGCTGTGTCGTCATCGAGGGCTGATCCAACCACGACAGTATCCGTGGACAGGTCCACGGCGCCGCCGAACTGATCGTCTGCCGCACCATCAGAAGCCGTCAAGATCGCCTCTTCAGTCCAGGTAGTGCCGCTGCGGGTGAACACGTACGCGGAGCCTGCGTCCGATGCTGTCGCATCATTGAAATTCGCACCAGCCACAACGGTGTCTGCGTCGATCGAGACACCGACTCCGAATGAGTCTCCGGCGGCAGCATCAGAGGCGACGATCTCCTGCTCTTCGGTCCAGGTCGTGCCACTGCGTGTGAACACGTAGACAGATCCGGACTCTGCACCAGTTCCATCGGTGGCAACAGCGCCAACTGCGATGCTGTCACCCGAGATGGCGACGGTGGTTCCGAACGCGTCGTTGAGCGCCGCGTTGGAGGCCACCAACTTGGCCTGCTGGGTCCACGTCGTGCCTGAGCGGGTGAACACGTATACCGCACCCGAGCCAGCGGCGGTGTCGTCGTGGAGGGGTGCGCCCACGACGGCAGTGTCTCCGTAGGAAGCGACGGCGGTTCCGAACTCATCGCCAGCCGCGGCGTCGTCAGCAGTCAGCTTGGCTTCCTGGGTCCAGGTGCTACCGCTGCGCAGATACACATAGGCAGATCCGGAGAGGGCTCCGGCATCATCGTCTTGGGCAGAGCCCACAATTGCGGTGTCCCCATAGGTCGCCGCACTCGATCCGAACTGATCATCGCCAGCGGCGTCACCGGCTGTGAGCTTCGTCTCGGTGATGACGTCGGTTGACGCGCTGACAGGTGACAGCCCCACAAGGACTGAGGCGAGGAAGACCAGGGCCGCAACAAGGGCAATGGGCCGGCGGTGCACGCTGCCGGGACCAGGTGGATGCGCGGCGGGCGCAGTCTGCGAATCGCTCGGATATCGCCGTTCGGACGCTGGAGTTTCTGTTCGCCCGAATCTGACACTGCTCATAGTCTCGCTGCTTTCGGTATACGTTGCCCGGCCCGCTCGACTGGAGTCGACTATAGGAGATCCAGGTCAAGAACTGTCGTCGCATGAGGCTCGCTCAGTGCAACGAGGCCTACCGAAGCGGCGGTTTGCCAGTGCTGACGCCATACGTCTAATATGGGTGGGCAGTCAGTCATGTCGCTCTCAAGAAGGGAACCACCATGAAACGAAAGTTCGTGATGGCCGGTGGAACCGAGATCTCGTATCTAGAAGCCGGTACAGGAAAACCAGTCCTGTTTGTGCACGGTTGGCCCGCAAATGCTGAGTTGTGGCGGCAGATCCTGCCAGCTGTCGCAGCCTCTGGGCGACGAGCCATCGCTCTGGATCTGCCAGCTTTCGGACGAAGTGACAAACCTGACGTCGACTACTCGCTGAGATACTACGAAAGCGTCCTCACCGAATTCCTCAACGCAATAGACGTAGACCAGGTCGGTCTCGTCGTCCATGATCTGGGCGGTCCAATCGGCCTGCACTGGATGGCCAGGAATTGCGAGCGCGTGACCGAGATAGCTTTGCTGAACACCCTTGTGTACCCAGATGTGAACTGGGCGGTCAAGGCCTTCGTGCTTTTGACGAGGACGCCGGGCGTGCGCTCAGTGATCTCTTCGGCACGCGGAATCCGCTGGGCAATGCAGGTCGGAGTCGTAGACAAGGCATGCATTACGCCTGAGGTCGCGGCGCTCTATCAAGACCCCTGCCGGGACAAGTCAGATCGACGCGCGCTACTCGCCGCAGGTCACGGCAACCTCGATGGCTTTGCGCTCGTTGCGCCAGCCCTTGCCAACTTTGAGGGACCAGTGCGGATCATCTATGGCGCCCGGGACCGCGTCCTCTACGACGTAGCAACAACCATGGGACGCGTGGCAGAACGACTCCCGCAGGCTCAGGTCACAGCTTTGGCCGACGCCGGCCACTTCCTTCAAGAGGACAGCCCCGAGGAAGTAGCCTCGCTTCTGGCCGAGTTCCTAGGCGGATCTGCGGCATCGAACGACTGAGGGAAGATGGCTCGCACCACCGCAGCGCAACAAAGTCTGGCAAAGCGCCGACTGCTCGCCGTCGCAGCGGAGCACTTCGCTGACCACGGTTTCGACGGAGCAAACGTGAACACGATCGCGATCGAAGCTGGCTACGCGAAGGGCACGATCTACAACCATTTCGCGTCGAAACTAGATCTTCTCACCGCTGTGCTTGAGAGCGGTAGTGAGCTTGCGACAGCGAGGTCCCAGAGTCGCCAAGGTGACGATTTGCGAGCCAACCTGTTGGCGCTCACCGAGGAGGACGCTCGACTCGTCCGTGAGAACGAGGCCTTCATGCGCGTCGTGGCCCGCGAGATGCTCACCACAAACCCCGAGACAAGAGCAGCGGTCGACCGCGGACTTCGCCCGTTCGAGGATGCAATACGCCAGATCTTCGAAGACGCTCAGAGCCAAAGTAACGTCGACTCATCGTTGACACCGGAACAACTCGGTCACACCTACGGAGCTCTGCTGATGTCGATCTACGTCATGAGATGGCGCTCAGGCAACGGCTGGCCCACCTGGGAGGATCTGCCAGGCCTAGCCGTGTCCACATTCCTCGACGGCAACCTAAGGGGACCGCGCTAGCGCCAGGGTCGCACAGTAACCGGGCCACAGTCACAGGCCCAGGTCACCGTTGGAGTCTGGCTGCCATCCAAGGAATTCTCGACCACCGTCCGGTCTGGGTCAGGTACGTTCATGTCCACTCCGACCTCTCAACGGCATTCGCAGCGTCTAGGGCGGGGTTCTGAGTAGGGGCTGGATTGGTGTGCCGTCTGCGCGG
>CAYUOD010000430.1:0-2918 GCA_964446225.1 uncultured Acidimicrobiales bacterium
CCATGCCGACGATGGGGCTGTTGAGGGCGAGGTTGCCGGTGGAGCCGTAGAATTGTGCGTCGCCGTAGGCGAAGATGCCGCCGTCTGAGCCGACCATGTAATAGCCATTGCCTGATTGTGTGGAGACCGCGCCGACAACGGGGTTAGCGAGTCCACGTCCGTACATCGAGCCGTAGGACTTGGCGGTGCCGAATGCGACGAAGCGTCCCTTGTTCGTGACGACGCCGTAACCCTCGACCGCAGGCGCCGGCCGCGGCGTGAGGCCGACGGCCATGTTCGTTGCTGCGTAGGGATCGATGAAGCCAAATCCGTACTCATCGTCGCGGCCGGGAGGGCCCAGGTCGATGGCAGATCTGGTGATCATGAGTGCGACATCGTTCGCGCTCAACTCTGGTTCGATCGACTTGATGAGTGCGGCCACGCCAGCGACATACGGCGAGGCCATTGAGGTGCCGCTTGCTGTTGCGTAGCCGGTGTCAGAGTCGTGAGCTGCTGAGGTGATTGAGCGTCCCGGTGCCACGACCGAGACCATGGGGCCGAAGCTCGAGAATGTGGAGCGACTGAGGTTGGGGTCGATCGCTCCCACACCGATGACGCCAGCGGTCGCCGCGGGGTAGATCACCGGGTTGCCCGAGTTTGCCGTGTTGCCGGCAGCTGCGACTACGACCACACCGTTTTCGAGCGCATAGTCGACGGCGATAGTGACCACGGTGGATTCGACGTCGCCGCCAAGGCTGAGATTGATGACGTCGGCGCCATGCTCGACTGACCAGATGATGCCTCGTGCGACATTCGACGAGGTTCCACTCCCGTTTTGATTCAGTACCCGTACCGGCAGGATCTTGGCATCTGGCGCGACTCCGGCGATGCCCACACCATTGTTGCGCTGGGCTGCGACGATGCCGGCGACGTGTGTGCCGTGAAAGTAGTCCGGGCCTGATCCGTCGCCACCGGCAGGATTAACGAAGTCGGCTCCGGTGAGGATTGCGCCGCGCAGGTCTTCGTGTGTGCTGCGCAGACCGCTGTCCAGGATGGCCACCTTCGTACCTGCACCGGTGCTGTTCTGCCAGGCGGCTTCGATGGTTGTTGCGCTGAATCCCCATTGGCTTGATCGGCGTGGGTCGGTGGCCAGTTCGAGGCTTCTGAACTCGATTTCGGGTTCGAGCGCAAGCATCTTGCCGGTGGCTGCGAGAAACGAGTCGCTGCCGACTTCCACGACGCTCAGCGTGCCGTCCGGATTCTGGCGGATACCGACCAGGTTGGCCGCGGGGGCCGCGGTGGAGACATTCGTTGTTGGCGTGCTCTGCGCGGGGGTGCTGAGCAGAAGCATTGCCGCTCCGAACACGACAATGGCAACACTTGCCTTGGCAAGTAGTCGTATCCAAATTGTGTTCAGGCGATGTATCGCGAGCACCAACGGGGCCTTGTGAGAGTGATCTGTTCAAAGGCCGCGGGAGGATTGGCCACTCTTATCAAGTCGGTGGGAGACGGGGGTCGCTAAAGCTCGCTCGCAAGAACTTCCGTCGATACGTTTGCCCAGGTTTGGTCGAGGATCTCGAACGCCGCTCGCAGCACATGGTCTGGCTGATCAAAGCACAGGCGAACATGGGGTGAGGGACCCTGTGCGACCATTGCGGCACTTCCGGGCGCCATGAGGACGCCGTTGCTGGCCGCGGCAGTTACGAAGGGCTGAGAATCCTCGACAGGCAGCTCGATCCATAGCGATGGACCACCCTGTGGCGAGCGCCAAAGCCACTCGGGGTGCTCGACCTTGAGCCACTCTTCGGCAAGGCTCAAACGACTCGAAAGGCGTTGTGCTGCTCGCTCTGCGAGGTCATCGAGCTGCTCCCAGACCCCCACAGTTATGAGCTGCGATGGGACGGACGTCCCGAGGTCTGAGCCGATCCTGACTCTGGCAGCAGCCGGACTCAGTTTGGCTGGCGAACGCATCCAGCCCAGGCGGAGTCCGGCCCAGAGGAGCTTGGAGACCGAACCAATCGTGATGACGCTGCTCAGCCTGGTCGTTCGAGCAAGGCGCGCTGTTGGTCGTTGGCCGTAGGTCACTTCTGCGAGAGTGTCGTCCTCGATTACGGGCATCTGGAACTCGTCAAGAATCGTGGCCAGGCGCTGCAGGCGCGCGTCTGAGCTTGAGCGTCCGGTGGGGTTCTGAACGGCTGGCTGAAAGTAGACAGCGTCGATGCCCCGTTCGCATGCTCTTGCGAGTGACTCCGGTCTCGGACCTTGCGCGTCGCTGAGGATTTCCACGGGTGTCGCCGCGTGTCGGTCGATGAGATCAAAGACGCCAGGGAACGACGGTGACTCAACGCCGATCCGAGGGCTCTGGCCGAGCAGTGTGGATAGCGCGAGGTCAATGGCGTGGAACGCGCCGTTTGTTATCTGGATCTGATCGGGCGTCGTCTCCAGTCCCTGTGAGCTGTACCGTGCTGCGACCTGCTCACGTAACACTGCGAGGCCGAGCGGCTCATAGCCGTGGGCTGGTGAGACGTTGAGGAGGTCGTTGAGGCTCAGGCTGATCTCTGGCATCTCACTGGGGTCCGGCGGAGCAGACACCGAGAGGTTGATGCCTCGGGCGGGCGTCAGGAGCCGTTCCACCATGCGAGGCCCAGCCACAGCTGGCGGAAGCCGCGGGCCGCGCACATAGGTTCCGCTGCCCTGGACCGATTCCAGCAGGCCGTCGTCACGCAGTCGTGCGAGTGCGTTGGACAGTGTGTGGCGGCTGACCGACAGATCGCTGGCGAGTTGGCGCTCGGGTGGCAGTTTCGAGTCTGGTGGCACCATGCCTGAGAGGATGGCGCTTCTGAGGGCGAGGCTGAGTCGGCTGGTGAGCGAGCCGGTGCCGTGTTCGCTCCAGGTTCCGAGCAGGCTGGCGAGATCGGAGGACGTTGGACTGGTCATAA
>CAYUOD010000431.1:0-2911 GCA_964446225.1 uncultured Acidimicrobiales bacterium
ATTTGTAGGGGCGGATCGTGCGATACGGTCGGCACAGATGACCGAACCCGAACCCATTGAACGACTCCTTATCCTCGCTGGCAAGAGGGCGGATCCTGAATACCACGAATGGTTGGTCAGTGTGCTGGCCGACGAGTCGCGGAGGCGGGGATTCCTGCTGGCGTTGCCGAACTTCTTTATCTTGCTGATAGCGAGTTCGGTGGGGCTGCTGCTTGGCGATGGGGCGATTGCGATGACCATGCTCGCGGCCGCATTCTTCTTGTTTCTGGGGTTGCCATTCTTGCCGCGCTGGGCGGGTTGGCGGGCGCAAGGACTGCTCGTCAAGAACGGGCTCGAAGAGCAACGCTCCTAGCTGGGACGGTCATCTCGGCCGCACGTCGCCGCGCGGAGGTGCCGCGCTAGGCGGTCAGATGCCGATAGGCAGCGATGACGCGTTCACCGCAGGTCCGTCCGAATTGTGTCCAGCCTTCCTCGCTCGCCTCGGTGAGACTCTCGGCTTCCTCCCACAACTCATCTTCTAGAGGGTCCAGAAGCGCCCGCACCTGGAGCAGCCACTCGTGGTCGGCATCGACCCGATCACGCACCACCGCAGTCATCTGCCAGATACCCGAATCGCTCAAGAAGCCAGGCACAAACGGCAGGCTGAACGGCACATACACCCCGACGCACGGCGACCCAAGGCAGGACCAAACACGAGTTGGTGCCGAACTGTCGACCGGGACCTGGCACAGCATGGAAGCCGTCGTCGCCCTGATCGCGGGATTGTGCATACAGACGGTGATTCCAGAGAAGTCTTCAGCGATCTCGCTCGGTGGTGGCTGCGGCGTTCCGCGCTTGCCCGGCGCACCCCATGGGCCAGCGCCGTGATGGCGCAACGTCGCAACTGCATCCTCGGGTGCTGGTGTAGAGCGAGCGCAGCGACTGGTGGCCGCCAGTCGATGATCGGCCCGGCGGGTGTCTACGGCCGGATCTCGCCAGGCTTCGACCGATGCCCCCGTAGCAACTGATGACGCCGATCTGGTCCAGTCTCTACCGAGTCCGTAGCCATTTGAGATCGCGCCATGTGAACCTGTGGGGGCTGCCACCCACTCCCTGCCGGAGGTCTCGACGATCCATCCGCCCTCTGCATCGCCGATCAGAAACGAGGAGTCATATGAGTCGTAGTCGGCCTGCTCGCAGTTGCCGCCCTGGCCGTGGGTCGCTAACAGCGATGTCAGAATTTCGAGGCCCTGCTCAGCTGTACGGGCTCGCTCCAGGGTGAGGCGCACCAGATCCATGCCGATGAGGCCGTCGGGGCCGTTCATGTCGCGCCGGTTGTGGAGTTTCTCGTTCCCGACCGCGACACCGCATTCGTTGACGCCGTGTTCTGCGCCGAACAGCCAGGTGGGTCTGGACAACAGGACACCGACGGACTCAGCATCTGGAATCTGGAGATACTGCGTGCAGATCTCACCATCCGCCCGTCTCGCTGGATGCCACTCCACGATCTGGACTTCGCTTGGTGCGCGGTCAGAGTTCTTTGCGAACAGCATCCCGGAGGAGCCAAACGTGGCAAACGTGTCACACATAGCGCCACGATCGTAGGTGACTTGCGTCAAAGTCTGTGCAAGGATGCAGTTCATGGTGCGCTGGTGGTCAGTGATTCTGGGCGGAGCCCTTTTTTGTTGCTGCATGCGGCAACAGCGATGTGACCCAGGTCGTCGCTGCTGACACGAGCGCACCGACCTCTAGCTCGACGGCGCCGGGCACCTCATCATCGTCAACGACGATGCCTCTTATCGTCACGTCAACGACTTCGTCCGCGACCACATTCCCTTCGCCTCTCACATCGACGACCGCGCATCCCACGACCCATCCTCCGCCGTCTGCCACAGATCCTCCGGCTGCGGGCGCGGCACCTGTAGGTCCAGTCATGCCGAATCTTGTCGGGCTGCCGACAATTCAAGCTGCCAACGACGCGATTGTGGCCGTCTGTGGCGGGGGGGGATCCACAGAATCCAATTCCCGACGAGCAGCTCATTCACCAGTTGCCACCGGCAAGGACCCCACTCCGCCCTGGCGAGACGTGCACCGCAGCCGAAGGCGAGTACGCCGGCCTCATGATCACAGCGTTCTACGCAAACCCGACCTACTGCGTCGGCCCGCAGGACATCATTGGCCTCGGCTGGTGTCCTCGAAATGCGAACGGCAACACAACAACGACTGACTTCGGGCAAGCGGACAGGAAACCAAATCCAGCCGACTATGCAATGGTCATGCCAAATCTCCTCGGACTGCAGAGTCTCGAGGCCGCTGGTGCGACAATTTTGGCAGCCTGTGGGTTCAGTGGATGCTTTGGTGAGCCAGCGTGGGATCCAGCTCAGCCAGCGGCCAATGGTCAGGTCATTCACCAGATACCGGCGCCTGGTACGCCGCTTGAGTACAGCGCTGACGGGCTGGACGTCTGCGTTGCAAGTAGTGGGCCGCAGGCCGGGTCGAAGGCCACTGTGTTCGTGGCCGATCCGGAGTATTGCGTTGGTCCTGAGGATGCCAGCGCGTTCGGCTGGTGCCCTCGGACCAAGCCGGATTCCACCAAAACGACGACCGTCAGATAAACGTTTGCACGGGACGCAGCCCCACGACCTAGCGTGGAGGAGGCGTCGAAAGGACCGATCATGCGCAGGTACTGGCTAATGGATCAGCACGGAGCCGATGGCCCCACAGCACTCGTGGAGACCGATGGCAGCTTGCACATCATTGATGTGCTGAAGTTCGGTCCCTCAATCACCGAGTTGGATGCCCAACAGCAGGTCTGGGACGACGTTATTGGCCATGTTGCGCCGACGATGAAGCCCTTCGTCAACGCGAAGGACCTGCAAGAGGATGGCGTAGAGCCCCACGATGATCTCGTGCGCAGGGGAACCGGCAACAA
>CAYUOD010000432.1:0-2902 GCA_964446225.1 uncultured Acidimicrobiales bacterium
AACGAGCGCTCGGAGGCCATCGTGAAGATCACAAGGTCGTAACCCTCCTCGGCAAGCACCGCCTCTGCACCAGCGACAATCTGCGCAATGTAGCGGGAGTCCACTAGCGGAGCGGCCAGCCCAACAGTCCGGCCCCGCGCCGAACCAAGACGAGCTGCATGTGGATCAGGCCGATAGTTCAGGTCGGCCGCTGCCTGTTGCACCCGGGCACGAGTAGAGGCAGCGACGTTGGGGAGTCCCCGCAAGGCCCGCGAAACCGTGGCCACCGAAACCTCTGCTCGCGCAGCCACCTGCTCGATGGTGACGGCCATCAGCTCACCAGAGAAGCGAAGGCCCAGATCGATGCGAACAACCCCACGCCCGCCATAACCAGGCTGCGCGCCATCGGAGCCCGGGCAAGTTCATTGTCTTTGGGCGCTTCGTTCGTGCGCATGAGCGCTCCAACGTTGCCCACGAGCATGGCACCACCTAATGCAAGGATCATCCATGCGAGAAGGTCATCGCCTAAGAACATGCAGAATCTCCGTAGTAGGTGTGATCGCGCCTTAATCGTAGGCGTTACGACGACCCGCTACGCGACCGCGCTGCCCGGCGACGCCATCCAGCCATCTCCGCCAGCCGCTTTGACCGCGTACATGGCCTTATCAGCAAACTCAATGACAGCATCCGAATCGGTGGTGTCAGTAACAGCCACCACGCCGATGCTTGCAGCCAAGCCAATGCGCTCACCAGCTACCGCAAACGGCTCACGCAGACTCTTCAGAAGACGCTCGGTTATCTGGGCGGCTAACGCCTGATGCACATCGGGAAGCAGCAGCACGAATTCATCGCCGCCGATGCGGGCAACGGTGTCACCAGGTCGAACTGCCTTGCGCAGTCGACGCGCTACTTCACGCAGCGTCTCATCGCCGACGCCATGGCCATGCTCATCATTGATGTCCTTGAAACGATCCAGGTCCAGGAAAAGCACGGCACAGGGGCGCTGCTCAAGATCTCGCTGCCGCAATATAGCGGCAAGACGATCCCGCAGCAGCACGCGGTTGGGAAGTCCAGTGAGGTCATCGTGCAACAAGAGATGGGCCAGCCGCTCGTGGGCATCTTTTCGTTTGGTGAGTTCGTCGCGCAGGTGAGCAACATCGCTGTCCTGAATCACCGCTTCAGGCAACACGCGCACGACTATCCGAGCATCTCCGATGTCGGTTGCCGTACAGACACAGGCAGTGGGTTGGTCCAGTGTGCGAAGCGTGAGCACACAGGGACTGTGGATGCCGGGCTGATCAGTATCAAGGAGCAATGACTTGATGTCACCGACTGATTCCATAAACAACTCTGAGACCCCGAGGCCAACGAAGTCGGCTGCTGGACGACGAATGAGGTCAACGAAAGCTGTGTTCACGTTGAGCACCTGGCCGCCATTTGCCACGAGCAGTATCGGCTCGGGCATGAGGTCTGCGGGCACGTCGAAGGCTGAGTCGTCAGGAGTCTCGCCTGTTGTCTGAGAGTCGTTAAAACCCACCATCACCTATCTCTGAACTGCCCGCAATATTCGCAAACTTCGTTCTATCCGCCAACCACGCCAGCTTTATTGTGTCAGTTGGACCGTTCCTGTGCTTGGAAACGATCACTTCTGCCAAACCTTTTGTCTCTTGAGAGTCGCTGTACATCTCATCCCGGTACAAGAACATCACGACATCTGCATCCTGCTCAATGGAGCCAGACTCACGCAAATCGCTCAACATTGGTCGCTTGTCGGTGCGACTTTCGAGGCCTCGAGAGAGCTGCGAAAGCGCAACAACGGGTGTCTCCAGTTCTCTTGCGAGCACCTTTAGACCACGGCTGATCTCTGAAATCTCGACCTGCCGGTTCTCAGATCGGCCTCGTGCGCCACCACTCATGAGTTGGAGGTAGTCAACAACGATGAGACCGAGATCGCCGATTTGTGCCTTGAGGCGCCGTGCCTTGGCCCGGATCTCCATGACGGTGAGCATCGGATCGTCGTCAATCCAGAGTCGTGCGTCGCCCAGACGCCCCATCGCATGGGTGATCTTGGCCCAGTCCTCAGGCTCGAAACGACCGGTGCGCGTTTTGTCGGAGTCGAGGCCTGCCTCGGCATTGAGGAGTCGCTGCGTGATCTCAATGTGGCTCATCTCCAGCGAGAAGAAAAGCACGGACTTGTTCGCTTTGAGAGCAGCGTGGGACGCAAGGCCCAATGCGAAAGCTGTCTTACCCATGGCCGGGCGTGCACCCACGACAATAAGTGAACTTGGCTGCAGGCCCGACAGGAGTCGGTCAAGGTCCCGGTAGCCGGTTGGTGTGCCCGTAATCGACTCGCCCTTTTCGTAGAGCTTCTCGAGACGATCAAGATTGAGATTGAGCAGTTCACGCAACGGGGCCATCGAGTCGGCCTGGCGATTCTCGGCGATCGAGAAGATCATCGACTCCGCCTCGTCGACGGCCTTGATCACATCGTCTGGCAGGCTGTACCCGATCTCAGCGATCTCGCCGGCTGCGGCGATAAGCCTGCGCAACAGTGCGTGCTCCTGCACGATCTTTGCGTAGCGCCCCGCATTGGATATCGCAGGGGTTCGAGCCTGCATCTCCAGCAACGCTGCTTCTCCACCGACCATCTCAAGCACGTCATTGCGATTAAGTTCTTCGGCCACGGTAACCGTGTCGATGGCACGACCACTCACATAGCTTGCGTGCATGGCGTCAAAGACGTGTGCATTAATTGGCTTATAGAAGTCTCTGGATGAGACGAACTCAAGTGCGGAGGCAACTGCGGATTGCGACAGCAACATCGCACCGAGCAGTGCCTCCTCAGCCTGAAGATTATGGGGTGGCACGCGGCGTGTTGAGTTGTTGGCCGGACCAGTCGTTTCCATTGGGGAACACTCTTGTC
>CAYUOD010000433.1:0-2901 GCA_964446225.1 uncultured Acidimicrobiales bacterium
CGGCAATCTGGGCGGGATCGTCGTACCAGTCGGGACGCCCGTACTCTGCTGCTCGATTCAGAAAAGCCGGCCACTGCTCATCCTCATCTGAGGCCGCGCACTTCGTTGGCAGAGCAGCGAACAGCTCATCGGTGCGACGGCCCACAGCAGCGTTCTCAAGGAGAACTCCGTCCAACAACAACTCGACACCCAGGTGGGCGCAGGCTCGAGATCCGCCACGAGGCACCGAGGAGTCAAGCAGCGTGCGGCCGCCCGAGCCGAGCAACTCAAGGAACCACGGATCACCGTGAAACGCATCGTCAGTACGGTGATGCAGCTGCATGCCACTGAGCGCCTCGGGCGTGAGTTGGGTGCGATCAACCTTCACTCGCGCCATCGAAGCCAGGTCGGGCAACACCGCACCAAAGGCATGATCAGAGTCTGCTGATCCCGGCTGCACCTCAAGTGCAACAAGCAGATGCGCTACGAAGTTCACGGTCTATCGACGCAGACTCCTGTGGATTTCACGGGTCGCAGTCGATCGGTTCATCGTGTAATAGTGCAAGCCCGGAGCTCCACCGTTCAACAGCGCCTGACAGAGTTCGGAGGCGACTTCTATGCCGATCTTACGAACGTCCTCAGGTGACTCGGCCCCCCTGAGTCGCTCAGCAAGCCACTCAGGAAACTCTGTGCCCGACATCTCAGCCATACGTTGGATCTGCTTCACATTCGTGACCGGCATGATGCCCGGAATGATCGGCTTATGCACACCGTGCGCCTGCACGCCGTCCACCATCTGGAAATAGTGCTCAGCGTCGAAGAAAAACTGCGTTACAGCGAAGTCGGCCAGCGAGAGCTTGTGGGCCAGGCGCTCACGGTCAGCTACAAGGTCGGGAGACAGCGGATGGCCCTCAGGGTGGGCTGCGACGCCAACCGCAAAGTCGCCACATTCCCTGATGAACGCGACAAGATCCGTCGCATAACGAAAGTCGCCATCCACCGGACTTCCGTCTTTCGGCGCATCGCCCGCGAGGGCCATGATGTTCTCAATTCCGGCAGCGGTGTAGCTGTTCAGGATGCGCTCAATCTCGCCTCGGGTGTTTCCCACACAGGTGAGATGGGCCATCGCCGTGATCTCGGTGTGCTTTTGCACCCAGGTCACCACCTCATGCGTGCGCTCACGCGTGGTGCCGCCCGCGCCGTAGGTCACAGAGACGAAGGTCGGATCGAGCGGTTCCAGCGAAGCAATCGTATGTCCAAGCGTCATTTGCGCGTGGACGGTCTTGGGCGGAAAGAACTCAAAGGAGTAGGAGCGACCACCTTCAAGCAGCAGCGAGATTTTGCTCATAGGCCAACTCTACCGGCAGCCAGGCAGGGAGCTCAGAGTTTGGCCGCCGCGTCCACCGTGTTACGCAACAACATCGCCACCGTCATCGGTCCGACCCCACCCAACCGAGGAGTAACCCAGCCAGCCACTTCGCCAACAGACTCATCCACATCAGAAATGATGCGCTTGCCGTCCCGCGTGATACCAGCGCCGACCACTGCGGCACCAGGCTTCACCATGTCAGGCGTGATGAGCCCGGGTACTCCGACAGCGGCAATGACGATATCGGCCTCTCGGGTGTAGGCACCAAGGTCTGACACGCCCGTGTGGATCACGGTGACCGCAGCGTTGGCGTTCTCCTGCTTCAGCGTCAACAACAGCGCCATTGGCCGGCCAATGGTCAGGCCGCGGCCAACGACCACTACATGCTTGCCTGGGATCTCCACGCCATAATGTGCCAGCATCATCTGGATGCCCCGAGGCGTACATGGTCGCGGTGCATCAACTCCCATCACCAGGCGACCAAGGCTCACCGGGTGCAATCCGTCGGCATCTTTACCGGGATCCATGGCCATGAGCACAGCCTGCTCGTCCACCTGCTTGGGCAGCGGCAGTTGCACAATGAACGCATGCACAGCTGGGTTGGCGTTGAACTTGGCGACGACCGCCAGCACGTCCTCGGTAGATACGTCGTCGTCCAGCTGAGCGTGTATAGACGCGATGCCCACATCTTCGCAGGCACGATGCTTCGCACCGATGTAGGCCTCAGACGCAGGGTCTGCGCCGACAAGAACGGTGCCAAGACCTGGGGAGATACCCCGAGCTTTGAGTGCTTGGACCTGGCTTGCTAACTCAACTGCAAGCTCTGCTGCGAGAGCTTTTCCGTCGAGGGAAATTGCGGTCATCGTTGACTGTCCTCTGCTAGTGCCGGCTGTATTAGTGCCTGAAGTGACGCTCACCGGTAAAGACCATAGCCATGCCGTGGTCGTTGGCGGCAGCGATCACTTCATCATCGCGGATTGAACCACCAGGCTGAACCACGACCGCCGCACCGGCTACAGCGGCGGCATCAATTCCGTCCCGAAACGGGAAGAACGCGTCCGATGCGCAAGCCCCGCCCACGGCGCGCCCGTCTGCCTTGTGTGCCGCAACCCTGCTCGCGTCAACCCGGCTCTGCTGACCAGCTCCGATGCCATAGGCGACACCATGCTTTGCGAGCACGATCGCGTTGGACGTGACGCGGGCACACACACGCCACGCAAATTCAAGGTCTGTCCATTGAGCCTCGGTCGGCTGAGCCTTTGTCACGACGCGCCAGTCGCCAGGTGCGGAGACGAACTCATCGCTTTGCTGCACGAGCAGACCAGCATCGATCGGACGAACCTGCCACTCGATCGCGCCTGGTGAGGGAGCCGAGATGATGCGGAGATTCTTCTTGGACTGGAAGAGCTCGAGCGCATCCGGGTCGAAGCTGGGAGCCACGACCACTTCGGTAAACACCGGCACGAGTTTCTCGGCCAACGCCAACGGGACCGTGCGATTGATCGCCACGATGCCACCGAACGCCGACGTGGGGTCGCAGCTGTGCGCCGCCA
>CAYUOD010000434.1:0-2896 GCA_964446225.1 uncultured Acidimicrobiales bacterium
GGCCCACGATGGCGTGAGCGAGTCCGGCCTGACGAATCTGATCTGCCGCGAACGGGGCGTGGAGTTGCTTGTCGTGCCCCTGCACATCAAACGCTGCGCGCTCTGACCCGTGAAACAGCGCTACGTGGAGCCCGCTGCTTTCTTCGCTGCCACCGGCGATGTGAAATCCGTCGTCAAAGAACCCGTTCGTACCCGCCGGTTTCAGGTGGGCGGCCCCCCAGATCGTCACGTCACCGAGCCGCACAGGACGGAACTGCTCCTCCTGGAAGATATGGACCTGTGAGGACCAGCCCGACCGCGCCCAGATCGAACCAGGAGCGTAGAAGTCGTGGTTACCCGGCGCAATGAAGACCGGCACTGAGGATTCACCAAGGACACGGCGTATGAAATTGGCGGTATCCACCCCCGAACGATCGTGCTCATAGACATCACCTGCGAGGAACAACGCAGCGGCTGACTCGCTGTGCGCCAACTCCACGGCCGTGCTCAGACTTGTCCGCAGTGCGCTTCTGAGGCGCGCCGCGACACTCGGCGAGGCCCAGGAAAACGGGGCATCCAGGTGAAGATCGGCGACAGCCACAATACGCATGGAACCAACGCTAGGAGTGGGGTGTGACAGGCATCTGCCGCTATCCAGCCAAGTGCCCACATCCAAACTCGGACTGTCGTCGCTCACTCGGGCTGAGGCCGACTCACAGACGACAGACCGAGCCACCTAGGATCCAGGCGTGGAACTCAAGCTGCCTGGCAACAAGTCCAAGAAGATCACCCTGTACGGCAATCCCATCCTGGCCACGCCAGCGCAAAGGGTCACAAAATTCGATAAACGCCTACGCAGTCTCGTGGACCAGATGTTCGCCACGATGTACGACACCGGCCACGGAGTGGGTCTCGCTGCAAACCAGATCGGTCGAACCGAGAGCATCTTCGTCTTTGACACTGCCGAGGACGAGATCGGCTGCGTCGTGAATCCGACGATCGAACTTATCGGCGATGAAACACAGGAAGGCACCGAAGCATGCCTGTCACTCCCGGGCATTTCCAGTCCGACCAGTCGAGCCATGAACTGCCGAGTCTCAGGCCAGGACCCGTTCGGCAAGGCCATCACCTATGAAGGATCTGAACTCGCGGCCCGCTGCTTCCAGCACGAGTGTGACCATCTCAACGGCCTCACCTACCTGCACTGCCAATCTGAGGAAGATCGCAATATCCTCATCGCCAAGATGGAACACATGGACTGGTGGGGAACGCCTGAGCTCGACCCGCGCTCGCAGATGTACGAGGCCGCGGGCGACTAGATCATGAAGCCGAGTTCCCGGACGATCTGCTCGCCCAACTCGCCTTCACCAGAGATCTCAACACGTCCCGAGGCCAGAACCACCTCAGGGTCAACTCTGCCCATGGCGAGGCGTTGAAAGAGACCTGAGTCGAGGCTGAGCGTCACCGTCGCGGGACCATCCAACTCGTCAACAAGCGCCGCCCGGCCGTCAACCGACACGTACAGGTCGCGCTGCACGCCACCGTGCAGGGCGAAATGCACACTCGACCCGTCTGGAGCGCCAACCTTCTTGCCGACAACGAAGCCAAGGCCGCTGGCTGCACGATCAATAATGTGCTCTGCTATCACGCCCGAGTCGTGGCCGGGGATCCCCAGAGCGTCGCGCGCATCCTGTTCGTGCACTCCGACGTCCATCACCCGGATCTCGATCAAATCGGCGTAGGTTCCCTTGCCGTTTGGGGTCCAGGATTCGGCCGCAAAGTCCTCATCGCTCATGGCCTCCAGGATTTGCATGCGGCGCACGACCATGTGCTGATACTCATCCAGCACCTCAGCACCCTTCTGCGAGCGCCTCAGTTCGACGTGCTGCTCGTTCATGCGGCCCATGTCGTTACGCACATGGTCAGGGTCGGTCAGTTCAACCTCAGGCGACTCATCGCCCATCGTCATCAGCTCTGTGCCAATGACGTGGCTGTACAGATCCTGAACCGTCCAACCCGGACACGGTGTCTGCATCTTCCACTGCTCCTCGGTGAGGAGATGGCCAAGTTCCTCCATCTGCCCGAAGCAGAGGCGCAGTTTCGTGAGCAGTGCAGTCTTGCCGGTGGTCATGCTGTTGTGCCTCCTACGGCGCCGGATTCTGAATGGTTTCCCAGTCGCGAGCTTCAAGATACGGACGGAACTGGTCAGCTATGTGGTCCCAGTCTTCTTGCATCTTGGTGCGACGCAGCTCATAAAGATGCGGGAACTCTTTCCACCCGAGGACCAGATCCCAGAGTCGATCAGCCTTGTCACCTGTGGGGCCAGGCGTGACGACCGGGCCAAACAGCGGCGTGCCGTCGTCGAAGATTAGGGTTGGTACTCCGAATCCGCCGAGGCCCAGAACACGATCGTGGTCGGCCTTCACCTCAGCGTGGGTGGTTTCGTCAGCGAGCGCCTTACGCACGTAGTCGGGGTCAAGATCCAGTTCGCGCAACAGCTGCTCGGCGACGTCAGGATGATGCGGCTTCCGACCGTCCTCGTGTAATGCCCTGCCGGCCAGCTCGAACCAGCGGTCGAGATCGTCCATCGAGTCTCTACGCAGCAGGGCTCCGATACGCATCATGGACCAGCCGTACGACCACTCCCGTTCCCAGGGATGCTTCTTGCCTTCGACGCGATTCACTTCCTCAAGGCTGAAGAAACGCCAACGTAGCTCAATGTCCTTGCGCGTGCGCACATCGCGCAGCCACTTGGTGGCCTGGTAGGCCCAGGGGCACATGACGTCTATGTGAACGTCAACAACTTCGCTTGCCATGAAGGCAAGTTAGCGGATCGTCCCGGCCGGTCAACATTCCGCTGATTGAAGCGTGCCTGGGTCCACGAAGAAGGACTCCACGATCTGGTCAACGCAGTCGT
>CAYUOD010000435.1:0-2895 GCA_964446225.1 uncultured Acidimicrobiales bacterium
CTTCGAGTTTGGCTATCTCGCGGAGCAAGTCCGCCTTGGCCGCCCGGTCCACGACTGCGCCGGCGATCTCGCCGGTGAGCCTGCCGTCCACGATCTCAAGTTCGTTCGCGAAGTGGTGGTCGAGCTCTAGCTCGGCGGCCAGCAGCTCAGTGAACTGTGTGAAGCCTCCACTGACGATCGCAACCCGGTAGCCGAGGCGCCGCAGTGTTCTGACAAACGTGCGAGCCCCGGGAGTCAGACGCACCGCCTTCGTGGCGCTCACCAGGTCCGTTTCGCTGAGCCCTGCAAGCAACGCGACCCGCGCACGCAGTGACTGCTCAAAGTCCAGCTCACCTCGCATCGCCTGACCGGTGATCGCTGCAACTTCGTCGTGACAGCCCATCGAGTCGGCGAGCAACTCGACGACCTCATCCTGGATCAGTGTGGAGTCCATGTCGAGTACGACGAGTCGCTTGGCTCGGCGTCGTATGCCGTCATCCTGCACAGCAATGTCGAGGTCGTAGGCCTCAGCGACCCGCACGAGTTCCGCGCCGAGCATCTCGCGGTTGCCGCCGCTCACGACGAACTCGTAGGACATCACGGGATAGCGGGAGAGCCGGACAATTCGATCGATGTTCGTGCCGGCCGCCGCGACCGCGGAAGTGACTGCGCCCAGTTGGGTTGGTAGGAGATCGACCGCGAGCACGGTGATGACCTGGCCCGGTACCCGGTTGGTGGAATGGGACTCGACGATCTCGAAGTCGAGCTGGATCTTCTGCTCCCATCCGAACAGCAGCAACTCTTTCAGCAGATCGTGGCCGGTTGGTACTTCGACGACGAGGCCCAGCGAGAGTCGGCCCCGAATAACGACCTGCTCGATGTCCTGCACGAGGGCGTTGCTCTCAGCGAGGACCGCCATGATTCCAGCCGTGATGCCCGGATGGTCCTTGCCTGTGACCTGCACGAGAACGGTCTGCACGTTGTTCACAGAAAAACCGTACAAGCAATGGCGGTTATGACTGAACCGCATTGCGCGGGAAATGACCAGAGCGCGCCGCTCACGACATGGCACACTGGAAATACCTAGAAAGGAGGTGGTCCACAAATGCCAAGAAATTTAGGGACTTTGGAGGTGGCCGAGCGCTGATCGGCCCTCTTGTGGGGGTCGCTCGCTCTGCGTGAGCAGGTAGCGACTCCAACTCGGACCACCGAGATTGTGTGTTCTGGAATACGGTCCCGTTCCAGCAGTGAGGCGCCATGTGCGCCGAGTCTGAAGTGGCAGCAATCTGAGAATTAGAGGGAGGCCAGTCGTCCGCGGATCGTGGATGGCTGGCCTCCTTCGCGTCCTGTCGTAGACCATTCGTCGGCCTGCGATGATGGATAGAACACGAGATTCAGGTAGGGGAAAATGGCGACCAGAGGCCGGTTCGGTAAGTTCGTTGATCAGCGTTGGGATGAAGACATCCTCAGCGTGCTGCACACCTATATCGAGATCCCGAACGTCTCAGCCATGTTCGACGCAGACTGGGACCAGAACGGGCACATGGAAAATGCCGTCCAGCTCATCGCGGGCTGGATCGAGGGCCGCAGCGTGGTCGGGGCCAGCGTCGAGGTACTGCGCATTGACGGCCTGAGCCCAGTGATTCTGGTCGATGTTGCGCCAACTCCCGGAGCGGACGACGTTGCGACAGTCCTGCTCTACGGCCATCTCGATAAGCAGCCGGAGATGACTGGCTGGCGAGAGGGTCTTGGACCGTGGCAGCCCGTGCTCGAGGGCGACAAGCTCTACGGGCGCGGCGGAGCGGACGATGGGTACTCAGCGTTTGCTGCCATCACCGCCATTGAGGCTGTGCAGCAGGCTGGAGAGTCTCATGGCCACTGCGTGTTACTCATTGAGGCCAGCGAGGAGAGTGGCAGCCCGGATCTGCCCGCGTACATCACCGCCTACCTGGATCGTCTGGGCGATCCGAAGCTTGTTGTCTGTTTGGACTCAAGTTGCGCGGTGTTCGAGCAGCTCTGGGCGACGACGTCACTGCGCGGACTGGTCGGAGGCGAACTCACTGTTGAGGTCCTCACTGAAGGGGTGCATTCCGGGTCTGCGGGCGGAGTCGTCCCCTCATCCATGATGATTCTGAGGAACCTGTTGTCTCGTGTCGAGGACCCTACGACCGGCGAGATTCTGCTCGACGGGCTGCACGTTGAGATCCCTGTGGAACGTGTGGAGCAGATTGAGCGGGCCGCCGCCCAGCTTGATGCCGACGAAACTCTTGGATTTCCAATGGCTGGCGATACGTCCTCGCTCGCCGCGTCGCTTGTGGATGCGCTCAGGCGTCGTACCTGGGGACCATCCCTTTCATTCACCGGTATTGATGGTGTTCCTGAAGCCAGTAGGGCGGGAAATGTGTTGCGTCCCTTCACCACTACCAAGCTCTCGTTTCGGCTGCCGCCAACGGTAGATCCGGTGGCCGCGGGCGAGGAGATCAAGGCGGTGCTTGAAGCGTCGCCACCCTTTGGTGCAAACGTGAGTTTCGAGGTCGAGGAAACCGGTCCCGGCTGGAACGCTCCGCCACTGGATGAGGCGTCGATCGAATTGTTCAACGCTGCGGCCCTCGATGCGTTTGGCGTCGAGTTGCAGTCGATTGGTGAGGGCGGATCGATCCCGTTTATGGGCATGCTGGGCGAGATGTTCCCCCAGGCCCAGTTCCTCATCACCGGCGTACTGGGGCCTGGCTCGAACGCCCACGGCCCCAACGAGTTTCTGCACATCCCCACCGCAAAGGGTGTCACCGCGGCAGTTGCCTGCGTGTTGAGTGGACTGGCCTCGCGCTAGCGCACAGTTGTGGTCCGACCAGATTCACCAAAGACCTCACGGCGACCTGACGACGGTCGACAGTTCCAGCTATGGAGACCGCCCCT
>CAYUOD010000436.1:0-2890 GCA_964446225.1 uncultured Acidimicrobiales bacterium
TCGTCGTTGGGGATGTGTACCGGCACTGGCCGGGCAAGACGATCACTGAGGCGGACGATCATCTTTTCTGCATGATCACCATGAATCATCATCCGTTGCACACGAACGAGTGGTTTGCTCAGAATGAAACGGTGCACGGCAAGAACGTGGTTGTCGGCAACCTCGTGTACAGCTTGGCGCTCGGGATGAGCGTGCCTGACGTGTCTGGTGCGGCCATCGCGAACCTTGAAGTTGAGACGCTGCGCCACTCTCGCCCGACTTTCCACGGTGACACCATCTACGCGGTGACGAAGGTGATTGACAAGCGCGAGTCCAAGTCCCGCGACGATCGGGGTGTGGTGACTGTCGAGACGCGGGCCTTCAACCAGCGCGAGGAAGAGGTCTGCTTCTTCGTGCGCAAGGTGATGGTGTGGAAGCAGGGTCATGCTCCACAGCGGACGTTCCCTTATGCGGACGATGTCTGGACCGAGTGACAGAGGCGTTCTCGTCGCAACTCCTCGCGTGGGGCGGTGAGCATCATCGTGATCTGCCGTGGCGGCACAGCCGGGATGGCTGGGAGATTCTTGTCAGCGAAGTGATGTTGCAGCAGACCCAGGTGCACAGGGTCGTGGCGAAGTATCTGGCGTTTGTTGAGCGCTTTCCGACACCCGCTGCATGTGCCGCGTCATCTTCTGGCGAGGTTCTCAAGCTCTGGGTCGGACTTGGCTACAACAGTCGGGCGCTGCGACTTCATGGTTCGGCGCTTCAGATCGTAGAGCGTTTCGAGGGATTGGTGCCCCGTGGCCGGGGCGACCTGCTGAGCCTGCCAGGCGTGGGCCCATACACGGCGAGGGCGGTGCAGGCGTTCGCCTTCGAGATCGACGTTGCTGTGGTGGACGTGAATGTTTCCCGCCTGCTGAGTCGTTGGCACAATCGCCGGTTGCGTGGAGCGGAGCTTCAGGCTGCAGCGGACGCGCCACTGGAACCGGGCCGCTCCTGGGAGTACAACCAGGCGATCCTGGATCTCGGCGCCTCGGTCTGCACAGCGCGCAACGCCCGTTGCGAAGACTGCCCCTTCAGCGCGGGTTGCGCCTGGTACGCCACCGGAAATGCGAGCCCCGATCCCGCCGCCGGAACCTCGTCGCGTCAGTCCCGCTTTGAAGGCTCAGACCGCCAGGGTCGAGGCCGCCTCGTGGCGGCCCTCGCCCAAGGCCCGGTGTCAGGGGGCCACCTGGCCGCAACCATGGGCTGGCCCGATGATCTGGATCGCGCTACCCGCGTGGCGGGGGATCTCGTAGACGAACAACTCATCCAACTCACTGATGACGCCTACTTGCTGTCATAGCCCAACGAGATCGGACTGTCGTCTGTGAGTCGGGCTGAGCCCGAGTGAGCGACGACAGACCGCACCAACTTCGGCCCGTGGGCCCCGAAGGAGCTATTGCCGCAGTGCCGTGACCTCAATCTCGATCTTCATCTCGGGTGTCGCGAGACCGCATTCGATCATGGTTGCAGCGGGACGAATCTCGCCGAAGTAGGTCCGCAGCGCTGGCCAGCAAGCCTCGAAGTCGCTGACATCTGGGACGTAGTAGTTCACCCGCACGACGTCACTGGCGCTTGCCCCAGCCTCGACGAGTGCAGCGTCGATATTGCGGAGTGCCTGTTCAGTCTGTTCCGCTACATCCTCGGAGATCTCCATTGTCGAGTAGTCGTAGCCGGTTGTGCCCGCTACGAAAACCCAAGGTCCTTGGGCGACGGCCCGGGAGTAGCCGATCTGTTCCTCGAAAGTGCTGCCTTGGCTGATGAGTCTGCGTTCCATGCCCGGAACCTACCCGGTACTGGACCGGCCGGCGGCTGTCTTTTCGGACTGGCGCCGATAGCTGAGGCGGGACTGTCGTCTGTGAGTCGGGCTGAGGCCGAGTGAGCGACGGCAGACTCGATCGGCTGCGCTGAGCGTCAGGTATACCGGGCAGGAAAGCAAGTTCGTGGTGGGATTGAGCGCCGCACATGTCACATCTGCCCGCACTGATCGCGCATGTCCATCGAAGACGACTCACGACGCACCGGTCCGATCCTGGAGTAATCGTGCGTTCTCGGTAGCGGAAGTAGGTATTGATGAGGTTCCCACGTACGGCTGTGGTTGTAGTTGCCGGAGCGATATTACTTGCGGCCTGCGGCGGGGGTGAGTGGGCGGACAGTGCCACGACACTGGCACCAACAGGCACGACGGCGGCATCACAAGCCATCTCCACGACAGAGACCACGTCCACGACCACCGCGGACGCGACCACGACGACGCTCGCGGCCGAGGTGCTAGTCGCGCAGGTGCACAGCCAAGTGTTGACCGAACTCCTCGCCGGTGATGAGCGGGTCGTCGGTCCAGAAGCCCAGCTTGGGTTGGCTGAGGAGCTGACCACCGGCATCTTGCTTGGGCATATCCGCACGGTCGCGGTCTGGCGCATGGCGAGTGGCTCTCGCAGTGTCGGTGGAGTCGACTCGAACATCGTGAAGGTGACAGTCACGGGTGATTCTGCGTCGGTGTCAGATTGTTCGCGTGACATGGGAGAGATCTACTCAGCGTCCGGGGAGTTGCTGAAACCCGCGGGTGACGTCTTCGCTCTGATCAGGTCGAGGCTGGTGCTGGTAGACGGAGCATGGAAGGTCCGGGACATCTACACGGGGGGATCTCATCGGTGTGATCCGGCCGCAGTGTCGACGCAAACCACTCGGGCAAGCACGAGCACAGTTGAGTCGAGGACGAGCAGGGCAATGACGAGCGAGGCGATGACGTCCAGCAAGGCAACGAGCAAGACAGAGGTGACCCCGACGACGAGCGCGTCTGAGGCGCTGGTCGCTCAGGTCCACACCCGAGTGTTCACAGAGGTGTTCGCTGGCGATGACCGAGTTGATG
>CAYUOD010000437.1:0-2889 GCA_964446225.1 uncultured Acidimicrobiales bacterium
GCTGATCCCGTAGCCAGGAACTCACGTAGCTCCGCGCTTGGCTCGCCCGGCGCTACTCCGACGACTGCTCCCCTGGCCGTTGCCAGAAACTCAGCCATGGGATGGTCGCTGGCGAGTCCGCCGGCTCCGCCCGTGAGCAGTTGTTCCAAGTCCTCCTCGGACAACTCTTCGCTATTCATCTCACCACCGGAAACGCCTGAGTCACTCATTGGGAGACCCCCTCAGCGAGGATTTCCTTCTGCAGTCGAGCCAGGCCCCGGCTCTGCAGGCGCTTCACGGCGGTAACTGGCTTGTCCACGATTGCGCCAACCTGCTCAAGACTCAGGTCGGCCACCATTCTGAGCACGATCACCTCGCGCTGATCAACGGTGAGCAGCCCAAGTAGCCGCTCGACTCTCTGATCGCCCAGACGCCCTATGGCTACCACTTCAGCGCTCTGGACATCACCTTCGGGTAGGGCGCCACCGCTACTCACCGGGCGACGTCCAGCCGCGCGATGAGCATCTATGACCTGGTTACGAGCAATGGTGAAGACCCAGCCGCGAAATGCTGACTCGCTACCGCTGAAGGTCTCAAGGTTTCGGAAGACTTTAAGAATGACGTCATTGGCGAGGCTCTCCGGGTCCTCAGCCCCCCGAGTCGTAACAAAGCCGGTCACCGGTCCAGCGAACATTCGGTACAGGCCGTCAAACCCCTGCGCATCTCCAGACTGCGCAGCGGTGAGCAGCGAGTCGAACGAACTCATCCTCACGTTCTACTACTCGCGCGCCATGGCTGAGCCCATAGGGCTCAGCCAGGTAACGGCGACATCACAACGACATCGATGTGAGTACTTCTGGATGATCAATCCCTTTGGCCGGCGACGGTGGGCTGGCGGTCGCTCACCGGGTGACGATGGGGTGGCACCCGATGATCATGGGGCGGAACGTTCGGATGACGATGCGGCGGCACCCGATGGTCATGGTCTCTACGGTCCTTGTGGCGATGCGGCGGCACTCGATGGTCATGAGGCGGAGTATTCGGATGACGATGCGGACGCACTCGATGATCATGGGCCGGAGTATTCGGATGACGATGCGGACGCACTCGATGATCATGAGGCGCCACAGCACTCCCGGATACGGCCGAGCCGACTTGTTCGATGCTCGTCTGCACTGGTTGGGCATCGCTCTGAGATTGGGCGAGCGCCCCCGACTGAGAGATGAACGGACTCACCGCTATCACTGCCCCAACTGCCAAAACACGTACTACTTTCACAGGTTCCCCTTCATCGTGTCCGAGCTGATCTCGTGGACACACTGATCAATAGAACGAGCAAATCGCTCGTCAGGAGACCGCCTCGTGACTTTTCGCAAACTCCGCAGTCAATTCTCCCGCTGAAGTATCGGCCCCGGAAGCGCATTCGTAGTCGCATACGACGAAACAAGAGTGATGATCACGCTCAGACCACCACCGTCATTGTCCACAAGCTTAAGATCACCACGGGAAGCCGCCGCAAGTGCATAAGCGATTGAGAGCCCCAGACCGGTTCCGGGTGTGGATCGATCGCCCCGCCAGAAGCGCTCAAGGGCGCTGCTCTTGCGCTCATCGTCCAACCCAGGACCCTGGTCGCTCACAGTCAATGTCGTGATATGAGAACGCTGCTCAATCTGGATTGTGACCGTCGTATCAGCCGGAGACGCCTCCAGTGCATTGCTCAACAGATTGTCCAGAATCTGCTCGATAGCCCCCGGGTTCGCCACTACCTCGACAGCGCCGTCAGGGCAGACGAGTTCAAGCTCAATCTGATGAGTGCCTGCGACCGCTCCCCACGTGTCAACCCGGTCTCTGGTGAGCGTTGCCAAATCAATGGCTGCCAGACGCGGGGTCTGCTCGGCTCTCGCAAGTCTCAACAGATCCTCGACGAGCTCACTCAGGCGTTCCGTTTCCTCGATCGCAGCATTCACCTCGGCAACTTCCAGATCGTCATCGAGGCCAGCCTCGATGTTCTCCAGACGAAGTCTCAGGGCAGTGAGGGGCGTGCGGAGTTGATGCGATGCATCGCTGACGAATGACTTCTGTGTGACGATGAGTTCATCCAAACGAGCCGCCATGATGTTCATCGTCTCGGCGAGCTCGCGCACCTCAGCTGGCGCGTCCTCGGGCACATCTGCCGGGGCCAGATCGCCCTCAGCAAAGTTCGTCGCAGACTCTCTGAGATCTCGCAGCGGCCGGGTCACCGACCGGGCGATCGCCCAGCCAATTCCACCGATGGCCAAAAGTACAACGATCGCTACCCCAGTCAGCCCGACATAGAACCGTTGTGTCCTCTCTGAGACCTCGTGAGCGTCGACAGTCAGGCGCACCGCACCAAGGACCACCCCACCAGAAGCAACAGGAACTGCGACATAGAGCAGGTCGGAGTTCAACGTGTCCGAGCGCCGAACTCCCCCGGACCTGAGTCCACTCAGAGCCGTTTCAATCTCGGGCCGAGTCGAATAGTCGCGCCGCGTCTCCCTTTCGGTATCGAGAACTGAGACGCCCTCGGCGTCGACGACAACGACCCGCACACCGGTCTTTTCGGCGAAGTCCTCGGCAAGAGTAATGTCCGGCGCCTCGTCCTCCTGCAGCGCATCGGCGTAGAACGAGGCCAACACGACAGCGTCACGCTCTGCGTCAGCTTCGAACCGCTCCTGCTCACGCTGGCCGAAAAACAGGGCCAAAGGAATCTCCAGCATGATCAAAATGATCAGTGTGACGGTGATGTAACTCAGCAGCAGACGACGGGTCACTGGCCGTCACCGGGTTCAGCGAGTCGAAAACCAACGCCGCGCACTGTCGCAATGAGCTCAGGAAGGAGTTTCTTGCGCAACGATGCCATATGGACGTCCAAAGTCTTCGTGGAGCCCC
>CAYUOD010000438.1:0-2875 GCA_964446225.1 uncultured Acidimicrobiales bacterium
ACCAGACCGTGTGATCACGACCGGGCGCCAGGCACGGCATCGCCGATGGGTCCATGGCTTTCCCGCGCAGACGACTGCTCAAGTCGATCGTTCCGGATGTCTCGTTGCCGTCCATCTCTCTTACCTCCCGGGTAAGTGGATCAAAAAGGGTGGCCACCGGCACTCAGCTTCTGTGTCTGCCGTGAGGCAGGACGAAGGCTGAGGGCCGGTAGCTCACAGGAGGTGCCACGCGCCGACGTCGCTGGGGGGGACCAGCTTGCCAGGGGGAGTCCCGAGCGTGGAGCACCGAAAAAAGGGATACGAGGCACAAAGGAGTCACCAGCCCCCAGCCCATGCGTGCCGGTTGGGGGGGAGGGAGGACAGGCTGGGGGCCGGTGACGGTAAGCGCCTGGGGAACTACACCCCCACAGACGCAAGTAGCCTTCCCGAGCCCGGCTTGGGTTCTCAGCTGACCAGCAGTTTGGATTCGAGGCCGTTCTCGGCGGCCCAGGCCAGGGGCGTCACTTCTTCGAGGCGTTGCTCGGGTAGGCCGGGCAGATGTGTGAAGAGCCAGCGCAGGTAGCCGAAGGGATCCCAGCCGTGGTACCGACAGGTCCCGATCAGCGTGTAGAGATTCGCCGCTCGTCGCCCGCCGTCATCATTGCCAGCAAACATCCAGTTCTTGCGGCCGATCGCGACCAGTCGGAGCATCCGTTCTGACCGGCCGTTGTCGATCCCCCACCGCCCGTCGTCGGTGTAGCGGCATAGAGCGTTCCACTGGTTGCTGGCATAGGTCAGTGCCTTTCCCAGAAGACCCTTCGGCGGCGCGACAAATCTGTTGGTCTTGATCCATTCTTCCATGGTCTCAAGCACAGGTACGGCCTTCTCTTTGCGCAGGTCGAGTCTCTTCTCCGCCGAGAAATCCTTAGCGTTGCGCTCGATCTTGTAGAGCTCCCGGATCATGGCCAAAGCCTCGTATGGGAGGCCCTTGTCGTGAAGCGATGCCTCGTAGAAATACCTGCGCGCATGCATCCAACACCCAATCTCTAGGATTCGGGGCTCACGGCCTGGGTCGAAAAGCCGGTCATAGCCGGAGTAGGCATCGGCCTGCAAACAGCCGCCGTATGGTTTCAGGAATGCTTCGGGTCCATCACGTTTTCGAGTTCGTGTGTAGTCATAAATGACCACCGAATGCTCGGCGTCTCCGATGTAGACCCACAGTTTTCCTCTGTAGGTGCCGCCCTTCTGCTGAACGGGGACCGACGTGTCGTCGGTGGCGATCACGGCGGAGCGAAAGAGGTGGCTCTCTTTGAGATGGTCGATCAGGGATACGACGCCATTGCTGACAGCTTTGACCCAACCTCCGAGTGTGGCGCGAGAGATCTCGGCGCCGTGACGCCGGAAGATACCTTCTTGGCGGTTCAAGGGAACGTGGTCAGCGTACTTGTTGACCATGACCTCCGCCAGCAGCCCTGGGCCGGGAAGGCCTTTCTCCACCATCTGGGCGGGCTTCGAAGACTGAACGATCTTTTCGTCACAGCCGTTCGCGCAACCGTAGACAAACGTCACGTTCTCGATCACCTCGAACGACGCCGGCTTGTAGTCCAACTGCTCGTGGATCACTTCTCTAAACGCAGGCATTACCGCATCGCAGCATGAGCAGATGCGCTCTTTCTCGGGCAAGGGATGCTCGACGCGACGGCGCGGCAGCTCCTTGTTCGGGCGTTTGCGCTTCGGGCGCTTGCGGCGCTTTGCAGGCGGCTCTTCGGCGTCCGGCTCGGGCTCAGGCTCTGGTTCGCTCTCGATGCCCAACGCGGCGAGATCGACCAAGAGCAGCTGATTGGGATCGAGTTGTTCACTCTTGCGACCGAACAATTTTCTTACCAGCTCCTCGAGCTTGGCTTGCAAAGACTCTTCCCGACGTTGACCCTTTCGGAGTTGATCGAAAAGCTCACGAATCAGCGACTTGAGAAGCGCGAGATCGTCGGGAAGTGTCGTCGGTTCTGTCATGGCCTCGGTGGAGTTACTTTACCACACCGAGGACTCTTGACTACTATTTCTAAGCAGCTTTACGACACCATCGCGGACGCCTCCGCGCGCCTCGAAGATCGATACCTTCCAGAAGCAATGCCAGCTCCGCTGCCTCCACCTCGACACTTTCCCCAGTCCCCTCGGGGAAGCGGAAGGTTCCCTTCTCGAGCCGCTTGTACCAGAGACAGAAGCCCGAACGATCCCAGAACAAGATCTTCGCGCGATCGCCCCTCTTGTTACGAAATACGAAGAGATGGCCCGAGTACGGGTCTTGGTCCAAAATGGACCGAACCCGAGCCGTCAGGCCGTCGAAGGCGCAACGCATGTCCGCCGGCTGTGTCGCCAAATACACACGCACGGACGGTGGCAACATCAACATGCGTCCGCGACCTCGAGCGCCAACAAAACCTCGGTCAGCGCCCGCCCTTCGACGCGACTCGGCAGATGCAACCGAAGACCGTTGGGGAAAACCAGCTCAAAACGGTCAAGAAGATCGGTGGACTCGGGGTCCGGACAAACCTCGACAGAAACGAATGCCGGGACCGAAGGTCCTTCGCGGCCCGCGGAACCATCCTGAAGTCGCTTGCGCCAACGCTGGAAGGTGGAAAGGGGCAGATCGTTACGACGACAGAACTGGAGCTGCGTCAGATTGCTCGATCGCTGCGCTGCCAAGGTCCGGCGCCAGAACGCCTCGCCGCGTCGCTGAAAGGCAGTCGGTTCTACGTGATACTGGGTCATTGGGTGTACCTCCGGAACCAATCATGCGGGGTACTGGCCTGCATTGGAAGGTGGGGTTCCCAAGGCGCTTACCTTTTGCAAACGTAGGAGACAACGCCCTCCAGGAGGCGTCAAGCAACCTGGAGGG
>CAYUOD010000439.1:0-2866 GCA_964446225.1 uncultured Acidimicrobiales bacterium
CACGTCAGCGACTTCTCCATCGTGACAGAAGCGGCCGTGTGACGGCTGCTATTCACCTTGGTTTCGCACATGCAGATGCACGACATCGCCGACGCTCACCGTCTCAATGCCCGTTCCGTTGTCTACAAGCAGACTTCCGTTGTCGTCCACGCCGGTAGCCACACCAAACCACGACCCCGTTGACTGCTCGACGCGCACCCTGCGACCAAGCGTGTCGCAGCGGAGGCGAAACTCGCTCAGCAGCGCCTCAGGCCCACCCTGGGTCAACTGCAGATACCGGCTTCGAAATCCGTTCAGAACCGCAGCGAGCAGCGCTGGCCGCGAGCAGTCTTGATGGGTGAGATTCTCAAGGTAGGCAGCGGTGGCCGGGCGTGACGCGTCTGCACTCACATTGCAGCCAAATCCCACCACGACCACATCCTGGTCGGACTCGGCCAGAATGCCTGCAAGCTTCTGAAATCCCTCTGCGCCACTGATGCCCACATCGTTTGGCCACTTCACAACTGCGCCAATATCCAGCTGCTCGATGGCCTCGCACAATGCCAGCGCGACGACAACCGTCAGCAGCTGTCGGTGACGAGCTGCGCCCTCTGCGGGTCGCACAAGCAGCGAACACAGAATGGAAGAACCACCCACAGCAGCCCAGGATCGGTCCAGGCGTCCACGTCCGCTCGTCTGGTGCTCGGCCACAAGAACTGAACCCTCTGGGGCTTCTGCTGACACGAGGAGCTGACGGTTTGTAGAATCGGTCTCTTCCACCCAACGCAATACCCACCAGAGCGGCTCATCAAGCCGCGAAACAGCATCAGCTGCCAAGTCCGCAGTCGGTGTCATTTCTTTCTCAACCGGATCGACTTCTAGGCTTATGCAAATGTTCTCCAAGCTCCTGATCGCCAATCGTGGCGAGATCGCTGTCCGCATCATCCGCGCCTGCAAGGAGATGGGTATCACAAGCGTCGCTGTGTACTCCGAACTTGACCGTGACGCACTCCATGTTCGCCTTGCTGATGAGGCCTACGCAATTGGAGGCCAGACTGCTGCAGAAAGTTACCTCAACACCGAAGCCATCCTCGATGTCATCGAGCGGTCCGGTGCGGATGCCGTACATCCAGGCTATGGATTCTTCAGCGAGAACGCCGAGTTCGCCCGCGAGATCACCGAGCGGGGTGTCGCGTTCATCGGACCAGACCCTGCTGCAATCGATGTTATGGGAGACAAGATCTCAGCGCGTCTGGCTGCGGAGAAAGTGGGCGTCGAGGGTGTGCCTGGAACAACCGACATCCTCCAGAACGGTGATGAGGTACGAGCGTTCGGTGAAGATTTCGGATGGCCCGTAGCGATCAAAGCCGCCTACGGAGGTGGAGGTCGCGGCATGAAGGTCGTGAGCTCACCCGAAGAAGCGGACGCAGCTCTTGAGTCTGCCCAGCGTGAAGCGCTGAGCTACTTCGGGCGCGACGAGTGTTACATCGAGCGCTACCTCGTAGCTCCCCGTCACATCGAGATGCAGATCATGGCCGACTCCCACGGCAACGTCGTGTGGCTCGGCGAACGCGACTGCTCATCACAGCGCCGCCACCAGAAACTCATCGAAGAGAGCCCAGCCCCAGCGCTGTCGGACGAAGTCCGCACGGCGATGGGGGAAGCAGCAGTGAAGGTCGCTGTCGGCTGCGACTATGTCAACGCCGGAACTGTTGAGTTTCTCTATGAAGACGGCGAGTTCTACTACCTCGAGATGAACACCAGGCTGCAGGTTGAGCACCCCGTCACCGAGCTTGTGACCGGCATCGATCTCGTTGTTGAGCAGATCCGCGTTGCTGCCGGGGAACCCCTCAGCTTCAAGCAGAGCGACATTCTGCCCAGAGGCCATTCCATCGAGGCGCGGATTAACGCCGAGGATCCCGCCCAGGGCAAGTTCCTGCCCAGCCCTGGCACAATCACGAAGATGCACCTCCCTCAAGGGGCCGGCGTGCGCTGGGATGGTGGCTATGAACAGGGCGATGAGGTCAGTCAGTACTACGACAATCTCATCGGCAAGCTCATCGTCTGGGCACCCGACCGTGACAGCGCAATTGCCCGACTGCTGAGGGCGCTGGGTGAACTCACGATCGAAGGCGTCGCCACAACCGCGCCAGCACAGATCGCAATTCTCGCCCACGAGGACTTCGCTGCTGCCACCCACTCAACGAAGTGGGTGGAGGAGACCCTCGATCTGAGCGGTGTTCAGGCAGGGCCCATACTGCCAGCAGACACAGATGAGGCAGAGCCAACGGTTCGTCGCGACGTCGATGTTGAGGTCAACGGCAAACGCTTCAACGTGAGTGTGTGGGTGCCTGACACCACAGCACCATCCAAACGCTCAAAGCGCGAACGCCGAAGCTCCGGAACATCCGCCGCCTCAAACGGCTCAGTCACCGTGCCCATGCAAGGCAACATCATCAAGGTGCTGGTCGAGCCCGGCGACACCGTCGAGGCAGATCAGGCGGTGGTCGTGCTTGAGGCCATGAAGATGGAGAACAACATCAGCTCAGATGTGGCTGGCACCGTTTCCGCGGTCAAAGTCAGCGTCGGAGATTCTGTGGGCGCAGGCGACGTCGTCGTCATTGTCACCCCGGCCGAGTAGGCGGGACGCCAGAGGGTGGGACTGCCCTCTGCTTACGCGCAATCCAAAGAATCGCGAAGTAGAGATATACGCCCGCAGTTCCGCCAAGCGACCCGCCTACGAACATCGCAGCTGCTGTCCGATCCGTTCGCAAGAATCCAGCAGATCGGTGCCAGCCAATGAACAAAGCAATCACACGACCCGGAGCGATCCAGTCCCCGTGGAACGCGGCAGGTGCTGGGTCAAAGTTGCCTCTGGCCCAGCACC
>CAYUOD010000440.1:0-2866 GCA_964446225.1 uncultured Acidimicrobiales bacterium
CGTGACAGCTCCCGACCCAGAAACAGATTGGATGTGACATCAAGGTTTTCGCACAAGGCGAGGTCCTGCCACACGACGGAAACGCCGTGCTGGATGGCTTCGCGGGGATTCTTCCCCAGTTCGAATCCGTCCAGCGTGACGCTGCCCGAGTCAGGCGGAATAGCGCCAGCGATACAGCGCACCAAGGTGGACTTGCCTGCACCGTTCTCACCAACAACAGCCACGATCTCTCCGGGCTCAACTGTCAGCGAGATGCCCGAGAGGGCGCGGATCGAGCCGTAACTTTTCGTGACGTCCCTCAATTGCAGCATCAAGTCAACCGTAGCGTGAGCTGCTCCGCGCACGCTCGGGCGTGGGCAAGGTTGCTGGACTCGAAGTTCAGCCATCCAAAGGCTGCGGATGCATGTGCAAGCGCCAGAATCCCATGCGCGACCTCAGCGCGAAGCTCACCCGAAGCCCCTGGATAGGTCGCAGCAAGGCTCTCTTTGAGTACCTCAGAAAAGCGTGCATACATGGCACTCACTGCGCTCCTGATAGCCGGGTCAAAGTAGGAGGCCGCTACGAGCTGATCGATCAGCTGATTGACTTCTGGAGCGGCAACCTGCTGACTGAAAATGATGTCCAGTTGGGCCGCGAGTCGCTGCTCACTGGGCGTCGACTCGAGCGCATCAACGACCAATCTCTCCACGTTCGACAGAGCTCGCTCCACGGCCGCCTCGAGCATCTGCTGACGGGAGCCTAAGTAGTGGTGAACATGCGACGGGCGTATGCCTGCGACCTCTGCGACACGCGCCACCGTGGTGGCTTCCACACCTCGTTCGAGAATCACCGACTGCACGGCGTCAAGAAGCTCTGCTTGGCGAATGGGGGCCAGGCTGGGTCGTCCCATGGCTACTCCTTAGATTGACGGCGACTATTGACTGTGGGAGGTTTGTTTGATTGAAAGCATAATCAATCAACTGGAGAAGGCATGAGGGTCATCGTCGTCGGCGCAGGATTCGCCGGGCTCACAGCCGCCCGAACACTCGCAGCCGCAGAAGTCGACGTCGTCATACTTGAAGCCCGCGATCGGGTGGGAGGCCGGGTCCTCAATCACCATTTCGATGACGGTACAACAGTCGAGGTCGGTGGCCAGTGGCTCGGTCCGACACAAGATCTAGTGCTCGACCTGGCATCTGAACTTGGCCTTGATCTCTTCGGTACCTATGACACAGGCGAGTACCTCATCTGGATGAATGGCGAATCAAAGCGGTTCCGCGGCGACACGTTCGGACTGCCACCCCACGTCCTCGCTGAGATTGGAATCGCACAGAAGCGCCTTGAGCGCATGGCCGCAGCCGTGCCCTTGGCCGCACCGTGGAACGCTGCAAAGGCCGAGAAATGGGACGGAGAGACTTTTGAGTCGTGGCTGCGCAGAAACCTACGTTTCGAACGGTCACGCCAGTTCTGGCGCCTCGTTACGACCGCCATCTTCTCAGCAGAGGCCGCCGAGATGTCACTGTTGCATTTCCTGTTCTACTGCCATTCCGGGGGTATGCTCAACCGCCTCATGGGTACGCGCGACGGAGCCCAGGAAAGTCGTGTTGTTGGCGGCACGCAACTCATCGCCGAACGTATGGCAGCGCAACTGGGTGAACGCATCCAACTCAGTGAGCCCGTCTGCGCGATCACTCAGGACGACTCGGGCGTTGTTGTACGAACCAACCGGGAAAACTACGCGGGTGACGCTGTCATCGTGACCATCCCACCACACCTCATTGCAGGTATCGATTTCGACCCGCAGCTCCCGGCGCGGCGGGCACAACTCATACAGAACATTCCGATGGGCGCGGTCATCAAGTGCATCGCCCGCTACGAGCAACCGTTCTGGAGAGAACAGGGTTTGGCTGGATTCGCCGTCTCACTGGAACATCCCGTATCGCTGATCTTCGACAATTCGCCACCAGACCAGAGTTGTGGCCTCCTGCTGGGTTTCATTGAGGGAGCCCACGCCCGCCGCGCGTCTGGTTTGGAGCCAGCCGCGCGCAGAGATCTCGTGGTGAACTGTTTCACGGATCTGTTTGGGCACCAGGCATCCTCACCCACTGACTTCGTCGAGTTGGACTGGTCAGCCGAACGCTGGAGTGGAGGTTGCTACGGCGGCCATCTCGCGCCGGGAATCTGGACGCAATTTGGGCCAGATCTCCGCAGCCCCCACCGCAAGATCGTCTGGGCTGGCACCGAAACAGCGACCGTCTGGAACGGCTACATGGACGGTGCGGTGTCTTCAGGCATCCGCGCGGCCCAAGAAGTCCTGGATTAGCTCGTCGCCGGCCGCAAGCCCCAGGTCACTTGTGCCTTCTCGGTGCGACCCGGCAGGACCTTGAACAGCATCTTCGCCACAAGATTAGAGAAGTAGTAGGTCGTGCCATTGACCGCGATAACTTGTCGGCCTTTCCTTCTACACCGGTCTTACCGGTGCTCACTGCGAATGCACACTCACCATCGAACGCGACGTTTGCTTGCCGATCCCTGATGTCTCCTGGTTCCAATATATTTTAGTTATAACTAAAACATATTGGAACCGATGTCATCAGGACGCAAGATTGGTAGAACGTGTTAGATTCGTGCCTTCAGATGCGGCCCTCAGGAGCACCCATGTCAAACGACGAGCAGACGCCCAGCGCTACCCCGTCCACCGAAGACGGGGCAGAAGACATTTCTGAGGCCGGGGCTGACAGGCTGATTTCGCGCCTCCTTCCACTCGTCGAAATGGACTCACGCGACCGCTGGATTGAGCTCTTCGCCGCATTCCTGCTGGCGGTCGCAACAGTTGGTTCCGCATGGAGTGCCTACGAGTCCAGCAGATGGGGCGGAGTTCAGGCGG
>CAYUOD010000441.1:0-2856 GCA_964446225.1 uncultured Acidimicrobiales bacterium
AACTCAACTGCGCTGAGGCCCACGTAGGCCACCGCCAGGCTGACGCCCTGGGTCAAGATGAACAGTACGGCCGTGCCGTACGAGGCACCCATTTCCTTGAGACCTCGGCGTGTGATCTGTTTTCGCGCCGTGAGCCATACGAACTCGATAGGTATGAACAGAAGGCCTATCAATCCAAGCAGAGAGCCGATGCTCTCAACTGAGGTGTCCAGTGGGCTTAGCGTTACGTCCATGTACCGATTCTGAAGCGCCGGGGTCCGTGATACATCCTCCCAGCGATCGAGATGCATCCTCCCCGAGAACTACTTTCAAGCCCCACGGCCACGCTACGACTGCGTTGAAGCCATGAAGAACCTGGCAGGACGCTTCAGTGTGCGCACCAAAATTCTCGGCATCATCCTGGGAGTAGTACTCCTGCTTGGCCTCGGAATCACCATGCAGGTCCGTAGTTCAATGATCGGGTTCATGAACAGCGAACTGGACCGTCTCGGGCAGTCCCACGTGGCGCAGCTGGCTCACGAGGTCTCAGAAGTTTTCGCCGCGGACGAGACGGACTTGCTTGTCTCAGAACTCGATGAGGCCGTAGCCCAGGACGCAGATAGTGCCTACGCCCTTATCCTCACCGCGGACGGCGAAATGGTCGCCCACACATTCGATGACTCGGCCATCCCAGCAGATCTCGTAGTGACCGCCAGATCGGCGGAGCCACACTTCGACCTTCCCGATGGCTCGGGAGTCGTACACAACTACTCGGCAGTAACAGACGACGGCCAACACGTTGTGGTCCTCGGACTCTCCGAGGCCAGACCCACAGAAACCATTGACGGCACGACGCGCCGGTTGCTCCTCACCACGTTTCTTGTCGGGCTGGTGGGCGCAGGCGCCGCTGCTCTACTCACCTGGCTGCTCACCCGCCCGATTCTTGATCTCGCCCGTACGACCACAAAGATCGCACACCACGACCTCTCAACCCGCGCAACCGTGTGGGCCAACGACGAAATCGGGTCCCTTGCAAAGTCCATTAACCAAATGGTGGCTGAACTTGAGGCCAACAGAGACACCATTGCCGAGAGTCAGGAAGCTAGGTCAAGGCTTCTCAAGCAGCTGATCTCCGCCCAGGAGGAAGAGCGCAAGCGGATTGCCAGAGATCTCCACGACACTGTGGGCCAGGCCCTCAGTTCGATCATGCTGGATGCAAGTCTGATCGAACGCAGCGCCAACTCGGCGGCGCAGCAAACTCGCGCCATCGGTCTACGTCAGCTCAGTGCAGAAACACTCGAACAAGTGCGCCGCATGAGCCGTGAGCTACGCCCAAGTGTGTTGGACGACCTCGGACTGGCCGCTGCGCTTGATCGCTACGCCGCCGAGTTTCAGCTCCGTTTTCCTGAGATGGTCATCGAGCTTCATTGTGATCTGCCCGTGCGGCTCCCCCCAGCTGTCGAAACCGGCCTGTACCGCGTGGTGCAGGAGGGAATGACGAACGTCGCACGTCACAGTCACGCAAGAACCTTGAGCGTACTGGTCACTCAAAGAGGCAGCACTGTGCTGGCTATCGTGGAGGATGATGGCACCGGATTCGATCCCGAACAGGCCCGCACCAACGGGCAGAGCGTCGGTCTTCACGGCATGAGAGAGCGCATAGAACTTCTCGACGGCACCTTCGAGATAGAAAGCAACTCCAGCGGCACCACTCTGTATGTAGAGATCGAACTGGAAAATCTAGGGGTCGGGTCCAAGTGAGTGCGATCAGGATCCTGTTGGCAGACGATCACACGGTTCTCCGCGAGGCTCTCACCGCCCTCCTGGAGGAAGAGTCCGATCTTCAGGTCGTTGGCCAGGCTCAGGACGGACTTGATTGCCTCGCCCAGATTCGTGACCTGAAGCCTGATGTAGCGATTGTGGACATCAACATGCCGCGCTGCGACGGAATTGAAGTACTCCGGGAACTTCAGAAGTCTGCGCCAGATACTCGAGTCCTCATTCTCACCATGCACGACGACACCGAATACCTGCGAGAGGTACTCGCTCTGGGTGGGTCCGGGTTTGTCCTCAAGCAGGCAGCAAGCGATGAACTCCTCACAGCAATCCGAACGGTTCACGAAGGTGGCGTGTATCTCCATCCGGACCACGCTCTGCTGCTTGCTGCAGGAACCGCGTCAGACGAGGCCTCTGAACCCGAACTCGATGAACGGCAGGCCCGCTTCAACTCCCTGAGCGATCGCGAAACCGAGGTGTTCCGCCTCGTAGCACTTGGCTACCGCAACAAGGAAATCGCCCAGCAGGCCAACCTCAGCGTCAAGACCGTCGAAACCTACAAGGCGAGGCTGATGCACAAGCTGGACATCTCGAGTCGGGCTGCGCTGGTGCGATACGCGCTTGAGATGAAGGTCATGGACTGAAGCTGGCCCGGTCTTCATGCAAGGCCGCGTGTCAGGGTATCCCCGACAGAAGAAGTCCAAGAATGCGGGATTCTCCTTCTACCGCATCAAGTCATGCAGTGGTGCAATGACTTATGTAAGCGGAAGGAGCAGCAATGCCGAGGATGAATCGTCGTACGTTCGTCAAGAGTTCCGCCGCTGCGGTAGGGGGCACCGCGGTTGCATCCAAGTTTCTGTTTGGCGGTCTGGAGACTGTCGAGCACACCGACAAGATCCTTCTGGATCACCAGATCAAAGAGGACTTCGTCAACACAACCTGCTGGATAGGTAAGCAGGACTGCGGCATTGTCGCGCGCAGAATCGACGGACGCCTGGTCAGTCTCGAGGGACTCGACGCGCATCCCAAGAACAAGGGAACGCTGTGCGCAAAAGGTGTCGCCCAGATAGCTGCGGTCTACGATCCGCAGCGGGTAAAGAC